>JAPLPA010000107.1 GCA_026400415.1 Afipia sp.
AGCTCGGCGTCAGCCAGCACGAGGTCGATCATGCGACGGATAATGTTGGTTTCAATCGTCGTATAGGGCCGGCCCTCGATATGGGCAGAGGAGTGACCGCGGCGGCCGCCCAGCAACACGTCAATGATTGAGTAGATCAGGTTGGAGTCGAGCGTGAACAGACCGTAGTTGTCCCACTCCTCCGCCTTGAACACGGCCAGCAGGGACGGCAACGGGATCGAATTGAGATAATCGCCGAAGCGTACCGAGGTGATGCGGTCGAGTGAAACTTCCACGTTGTCGGAAGTAAAATTGCGCAGCGTTGTCGTCATCAACCGGATCAGGCGGTCGAAGACGATCTCGAGCATCGGCAGACGCTCGTAGGAGACCATCGCTGAATCGATGATCGAGCGGACACCTGACCTGTCGGTTTGTGAAACTTCGGCTTCACTGCAGCCGAGCAGCGTGTCGATTTCTTCCTGATTGAGCAGGCGCTCCGCGCCACCCTTCTTGCCCGTGACCTGATTGCTGTTCTCGACCAGCGCCGCCCACTGGGCAGCGGCCTCCTGGTCGACGCCACCCGCCGGCGCAGCATCCATGCCAGGCGCCGCCTGCGTGTCGTCCTGAGCAATGGTGTCGGTGTCAGCCATGAGGGTTCACGTCCATCACTGGACGACGATTTCCTTGAACAGGACGGCGTTGACGTGCTGGGGCGAGATCGTCGCGTTGACGCGCTTGGTCAGTTCTTCGCGGAGACGGTAAAGGCCGGCGGAACCATCGAGATCGGAAGGCCGCAGCTCGCGCAAATAGGTCTGAAACGTATCAGTCACGCGCGGCATCATCGGCTGCACCAGCGGGACCTGGGTCTGGTCCGCCAGTTCGAGAGGTACTGCGTGCGGTCGCTGCCGACATTCGAGAGATTGACGAGGATCTCGGGCAGATCGAGAAAGGCCGCAGGCTTGACGACCGGCGCCGCCATCTTTGTCTCATGACTCCCGAAGAACATCTTGTAGCCAAAGAAACCGCCGCCACCGACCACCGCCAGACCGCCGACCGCCATAATAATGAGTTTGAGCGGCAGTCCCTTTTTGGCTGGTGCGGCGCCCTCCGCCCCCTCGGCGGCTTCCGCTGCCGCTTCCTTGTCAACTGCCTTGGGTTTCGATGCCATTATAAAGTCCCCGCAATGAATGGGGGCGTACCGCAGCGGCTGGAATTACTCGCGACTCAAATCCCCGCGCGCGGGCTTAACGCCGCATTTCGGCACGCTAGGGCCGCAATGGTTAACGAAACCTTGCCAAGGCCCCTCCAGGCAGGAAATTTTTGCCGGGTAAGCCGGATCAAACGGGCCGTTATTGCCTGCGGTAACGAAGCGTAAAACATCTAAGTAATTGTAAAATATAAATAATCACTGGTGGCACAGTCCGTGCATCGCAGAGGCCGGGAGCGCGGCTTGGGAGAGCTGCGAGTTAATACGGGAAGCGCCTCGCGCCTTTCCGCACCACCAGGGGAGTTACCGATGGAGAATATGCTTCTCGTCGGACTATCGCGGCAAGTCGCGCTTGAGCGCCAGATGGATGTTGTCTCGAACAACATCGCCAACATCAATACCAACGGCTTCAAGTCGGACGGCCCGCTGTTCGAGGAATACATCGCGACTTCCGCACGCGAGAACAGCTTTTCGGGCCGCGATACCACCGTCCGTTTCGTCAACGACCGCGGCATCTGGCACGACATGGGTTCGGGCAGCATGCAGCAGACCAACAATCCGCTCGATGTCGCCATTGACGGCGAAGGTTTCCTGACTGGCGAGAACGGCCCAATCGTGTTCCAGCCGAGCGACCGCAATATCGAAATTTCCAAGGATGGCCGCATTACGGTCAACGAAGGCGGCAGCACCAAGACGGAAGGCTTCCGCGGCAAGCTGCGCGTCGTGAAATTTGCGCAGCCGCAGAACCTGCTGAAGGACGGCGCCAGCAACTTCAGCGCGCCCGCCGGTGTCACACCCGAAACCGTCACGAACGCGCGCCTGCAGCAGGGCGTGATCGAAAAGTCGAACGTCAACGGCATCATTGAAATGACGCGGATGATCGAGATCACCCGCACCTACACACAAATGTCCACGCT
>JAPLPA010000439.1 GCA_026400415.1 Afipia sp.
AATTTGATCGGCAGGCCAATTTACCGCTGCATTTCTCGGCAATTGCAGAAGAACTTCTTCCAGCAGCTTCGCATGCTCGGATTTCCGACCGTCCCTGCGGTTCGGAAATTCACGCGGATGCACACGCACGATGAGGAAGACATCGGGACGATTCTTCAGAAATTCCATGAGCGCTGAAATCCACTCGACTTGCGTTTTGAAAAGCGGAGGTCTTTCGTAGGTTCGAGCCCCCGCAACCTCAGCGGCAATTTCCTCGTCATAGCTACTGAGCGTCGCAACCATTACTTTCTGACGGAGCGAAATTCCAAAATGCCGGCGAAGATCGAACGTCTGGCTAGATTTTCCCTTCGAATAAACGAAGACGCTGCGGCCTTCAATCAGTTGGAGATAATGGTCGGTGACTTTCGACAGCAAGCCGGGCGTGCAGGGGGTGTCGGCAAAACGCGGCCATTGCGCGACGAGTTTTGGATAATAAGAAAAAGTATTGTCGCGACCCAACATTAAAGTCTGCAGTCTGTTGGAAAGGTTCGCACCTGCATGCAGAAACATCGCAGGAATTTTTCGAGACTCAGCTAAAAGACAAACTGCGCGATTAACCGAATAGAGGCCATTGTAGAAAATGACTCGATCTGGTTTGTGTATGTCGAGTAACTTCCGCGCCGCAAGCCACGCGTAGATCGTGCTGCGAAGCTCTATCAGATAATCACGCCAGTCGTCCGAGTTGAGATCAAGGGTGATGCGTTTCTTCCGAATGATAAGTTGATAAAGTGGAAGGCGGCCCAATGGCACTCCGTCACGCTCAAGCGAATAGAGCGTATCGGGCGAAACCGTTGAAATGATTTTCTCAGCCTCTTCAAAATCCTCGGAAGTCAGAAGGCTATGCAATGTCGGCCCGTTAAATCCGAACTCCTGGCGAAGCAGATGATCGTTTCGTTCGCATTGCCGGCACACGGCATCGCGCTTGTCCTTCGAATCGCCAGGCTTAATGCCATTGGCAGACATGGGAACACAAAACTGATCGAGCAATCTGCCGCAACTTGCATAAATAATTTCGTGCCCTGCATGGGACAATGCGTCTGCGACGAGCGCCTCGGGAAAAGCATGAACCCAGAACGCAGAATGCGGTGAGAAGAACAAAACTTTCATACGCCGCTCAACCGCAGATCCGAGTTTATAGACGGTACGCGATCCACAACTTCCTGGAACCACAACTCGACATTGAGAAGCTGCCACAGGAACATCATGTGATTTTCCTTCGCTGCACCCTCACCCACAATCGACCGATGCTCTTCGATCAGGCGCACGACCTCCGCCACTTCATAAATCCCCCGCTCGCGAAAGACGCGGGAATGTACGAGATCGAGAAGCTGCTCGACCGCAGGCCCATTGAACCAGATATGCGCCGGTGCATTCCATCCGGTCTTCTTAATGCGCGTGCGTGTCTCTTCGGGAAGGATTCCCTTCATCGCCTCGCGAAGTAGACGTTTGGTGACGCCGTCACGAATCTTCATTGAGCCTGGAACGCGGAACATGAACTCAACAAGCCTGTGATCGAAAAACGGATCGGCATGACCGAGACCGGCGGACTCGCAATTTCGATCTTCCGCACGGAGGCAGCACGGAGCGGTTTCACGGAAAATATCCTGGTAGGTCCGATTTTTGAGCCAGCTCGAATAAGGGTGGTCGAGAACAGGCTGGAAACCGCTCAGATCGTAGTAGGAGCGCTGAACAGCAGGGTAGTAATGGCTCAATCGCTCGCGATCGACGAGCACTTCGCCCGCATTGCTTCCCGTGAGACGTGCAAGATGGCCAACAGCGGCGTCACGATGTTTTCGGTAGATCGGATGATCGTGATGTTTAGCCCACTTTTCGACTTCATGTTCGAAGTCCGTGTTAAGATTGCGTATTTTCAAATCGGCGAAATTGAATACGAAATACTCATACTCGCCCGCGTTCAGTTCATCACCGCCGAGGCCACCGAAAACAACATCGTAACCCTGCTCGCCGATCGATTTCGTCAGCAGGAAGTGCGACAGCCACGTCGCGGTCGCAACAGGTTCATCGTGCACGCGGACCATCTGACGCACGACATCGAACAGATCGAACTCGTCGATCGGAATTGGCTGCCAGCGGCTGACCTTCTCCTCGACAAAGCCACGAATGTCTTCGCTTTCGTCGAAGGTCTTGTCCGAATAAACCGACGACACGGCTTCCTGCCGCTGACCGCTGATCTGCACAGCGCAAGCCAGCACCGACGAACTATCCATTCCGCCGGACAACGTAAAGATCGGCTTCTTCGCTGCCTTCAATCGATTGCCGACCGCATCAAAAAGCAATTCGCGGTATTGCTCGGCCAAAACGGCTTCGCTCTCGCCCCACTCTGACGATTCTTCGAGAGACCAGTATTTCCTTACGACGGCCTTGCGTCCATCGAACTGCAAGCAGCACCCCGCCGGCAATTGCCGGATGTCTCCAAAAGGAGATTCATCCGGGACGTTGTCGATGTAGCGATAGTGACTGCCGGCAAACACAGCGACATATCTTTTGTTGACGTCACTGGACACGCCCCGCAACGAGCGAAGCGCCTGCGGCCGGGATGCAAATGCAAAGGCCGCGGAACCGGTATGGTAGTAAAGCGGCTTGACGCCAACCCTGTCGCGGCCGAGCCAAAGACTGCCGTCGCGCTCGTCGAACAATGCAATTGCAAAATCGCCGCTCATCTTATCTAGAGCGCTTGCGAAGCCCAGCTTGCGATAGGCCGCAATGATTTGCTTTGCCGTGCCGCTGGTTCCATCGGCGGTGTTGTAAAAAACACCGTCGACAACCGCCACGCAGCCATCTGACGCAGCCGACGCGCCCTCTACGCCGCTCGCAGCAAGCGATCCCGCGACAAAATTATGCGACTTTGGATTCCTGGAACCCATGATGTCCAGCATTCCAAATCGCCAATCGTTGCGCATGCGGATTGGAAGGGCCGCCGAGATATCCTGCAATTCGTGTCACGGGGCGTCCGGCCTATGCTGCTTTCACGCGATCCGCGACCATGAAGGTCCAGTAGTGCGGATAGCCGATCACCATTTCTGGGCGCCCGCCACTGCGCCTATCAGTGACGATTTCGGACTTGAATCCGTATGACGATACAAAGTCCGTCACTTCGCGCATGTCGTAGTGATTGACGTGAACTTTAAGATCGACGCCCGGATCGAGGAAATCGTCCCGCACATAGTGGTACTCGGCGCCGTGCTTCAACGACTCTCGAAGAATGACGCTCTTGCGCGCCATTTTGAGCAAACGTTCAAGCGGTCGTTGATAATTGTCGAGATAGCTGAGGACATTGATACACACCACATGATCAACCTGACCGCTCAGGTCTTCAATGCGCACGTCGATCAATCGCTCGGCCGGTAATCCGAAACTGGGAAGAATATCGCGACCGATGCTAAGCAATGCTCGACTCGCATCGCAACCCCAATATTCCAAGGACAGACCGCGGCTATCGAGCGAATGATAGAAATAGCCGCTTCCGCATCCAACATCGAGAACGGTATCGCCATCACCCGCTCGTAACGCCAACAATTCGGCTGCCTGCGCGTGGGCCGTCATCTCCTCCGCTTCCTTACGGCACCTGCGTGCGTACAGATCACGCAAGTGCTCGCTGTGATCCCAGGTGGAGAAACGATTCCATCCATCGCGCGAAACAGCACCCAACGTCACGAAATAAAGCCCTCAGAGCATCTATGGCCGGCCAACATCATTCGTGGTTTCCGAGTCATTCCATCCTCGACAGAAACGCACGCAGTGTAAATTTCGTGCTTGGCTCCTGCAGCCGCTCGACAGCAAGCGGGACGAAGCCTGCGCGTTCGGCC
>JAPLPA010000122.1 GCA_026400415.1 Afipia sp.
GAAGCGCGCAGCTTGGCGACGAGATCGGACTGCGCCTTGCGGGCGACGAATGTCTCGAGCTGGTCCTTGACCTGTTCGAAAGTTGGCACCGGCTTCTTGCGGCGGTCCTCAAGCTTGATGATGTGCCAGCCGAACTGCGACTTCACCGGCTCGGAAATCTTGCCCTTCTCGAGCTTGAATGCCGCTTCGGCAAATTCCGGCACCATCTGTTCCTTGGTGAAATAGCCGAGGTCGCCGCCGCTCTGGGCAGCGCCCGGCTCGGTCGATTTGGTCTTGGCGGTCTCAGCGAAGTCCGCGCCCTTCTTGAGGTCGGCCACGACGGCCTTCGCTTCGTCCTCGGTCTTCACCAGGATGTGGCGCGCGGAAACCTCTTCCTCGGTCGCCATCTGCTTGGTGGCATCGTCGTAGACCTTGCGCATGGCGTCGTCAGTGACGGCCTTCTGCGCGACATTGCGCAGCAGCAGTTCCATCAGCACCTTGTTGCGCATCATGGCGAAGCGGCGCTTGAAGTCGTCGCTCGCGCTGGTGCCCTGCACCTCGGCGTCCTGCGCCAGCAGGATCATGTCGGTCATGTAGCTGATGAGATATTCGCGCTTGGCGTCGCCCGCGATGCCCTGCGGCAGATTTGGTCCGATGTCTTCTTCCGCGAGCTGCAGGTCGCTCTGGCGGATTTCCGCGCCGTTGACCTTGGCGATCACCGGATCGGGCGCCTGGGCTTTTGCGGTGAAGGTGAGGGCAAGCAGCATCGCGGTGGCAATCGCGGCCCGTTTGGCGGGCAACAAGGTCGGGTTCGTCAACATCGTAGGGTTTTCCTGTCAGCCGGGGCACATGCGGCGAATGGCGGCGGGACACTCGCCCAGATGCGCCGATTTGGCAACGTGGAACTCAATCACTTCCAAGTGCCTGAAGTGAATAAAGTTTAACGGTTACCCATGATTGACAAGCCTGCAACCCACTCCTATTTACGCCCCAATTCAACTGCCCGTCAGGCGTGGAAATTCGCCTTTTAGCCACCCAAATAGTGCTGCATAACCTGACGGATAGCGTCGGTCTTACCGCCGGGCGCTGAGAAAAGGATTTCTGCATGTTCGGCGCCGTTGCGCGAAAGATTTTTGGCTCGGCCAACGAGCGCCGGATCAAGGCATTCCAGTCCCGTGTTGACGCCATCAGCGCATTGGAAAAGGACCTGATCGGTCTGTCCGACGAGGCGCTGCGCGCCCGCACGGTGAAATTCAAGGCCGATCTCGAAGCCGGCGTTTCCCTGGACGACCTGCTGGTGCCCGCGTTCGCGACCGTCCGCGAAGCCGCCAAACGCGTTCTCGGCCAGCGCCACTTCGACACCCAGCTGGTCGGCGGGATGGTGCTGCACGAAGGCCGCATCGCCGAAATGAAGACCGGCGAAGGCAAGACGTTGGTCGCGACCCTGCCGGTCTATCTCAATGCGCTGACCGGCCGCGGCGTCCATGTCGTCACCGTCAACGACTACCTCGCCACGCGCGACTCCGAATGGATGGGCCGCGTTTACAAGTTTCTGGGCCTGACGGTCGGTGTCATTGTTCACGGCCTCGACGACGAGCAGCGCAAGCAGGCTTACGACTGCGACGTCACCTACGCCACCAACAACGAACTCGGCTTCGACTACCTGCGCGACAACATGAAGTACCGGCTCGAGGACATGGTCCAGCGCAGCCATTACTTCGCGATTGTTGACGAAGTCGACTCGATCCTGGTCGATGAAGCGCGTACGCCGCTGATCATTTCCGGTCCGCTCGACGACCGCTCGGAATTCTACAACACCATCGACGCCTTCATCCCGATCATCGACAAGGAAGACTACGACCTCGACGAGAAACAGCGCACGGTCGCGCTCTCCGAGGTCGGCATGGAGAAGATGGAAACCAAACTGCGCGAGGCTGGTCAGCTCAAGGGCGCCTCGCTCTACGACGTCGAGAACGTCTCCATCGTTCATCACGTCAACCAGGCGCTGCGCGCCCACAAGCTGTTCACGCGCGACAAGGATTACATCGTGCGTAACGGCGAAGTCGTCATTATCGACGAGTTCACCGGCCGCATGATGCCGGGACGCCGTTACTCCGAAGGACTCCATCAGGCGCTGGAAGCGAAAGAGCGCCAGCCGATCCAGCCGGAAAACCAGACGCTCGCCTCGATCACGTTCCAGAACTACTTCCGCATGTACGAAAAGCTCGCGGGCATGACCGGCACGGCGCTGACCGAAGCCGAAGAGTTCATGGACATCTACAATCTCGAAGTGTTGGAAATCCCGACCAACATGCCGCTCGCGCGTATCGATGACGATGACGAGGTCTATCGCACCGCTGCCGAGAAATACCGCGCCATCATCGCGCTGATCGAGGACTGCAAGCAGCGCGGCCAGCCGATGCTCGTCGGCACCACGTCGATTGAAAAATCGGAAAGCCTTGCCGAAGCCCTGCGTCAGGCCGGCTGGGAGCAGCACGACTTCACCGATGCCAATGCTTTCGCCCCGCTTTATTCAGGCGACGAGAAGGCCACCAAGACGCGGGTGTTCGCGATCCTCAACGCGCGCTACCACGAGCAGGAAGCCTACATCGTGTCGCAGGCCGGCGTGCCGGGCGCGATCACCATTGCCACCAACATGGCGGGCCGCGGCACCGACATTCAGCTCGGCGGCAACGCCGACATGCGCATCCGTCAGGAACTCGCCGACATCGAGGATCTCGATCAACGCGACAAGGACCCGCGCGCGGCCGCCATCCGCGAGCAGATCGCCAAGCTGAAGGAAAAGGCGCTGGGTGCCGGTGGCCTTTACGTGCTGGGCACCGAGCGCCACGAGAGCCGCCGCATCGACAACCAGCTGCGCGGCCGTTCGGGCCGTCAGGGCGATCCGGGCCACTCCAAGTTCTTCCTGTCGCTCGAAGACGACCTGATGCGCATCTTCGGCTCCGACAAGCTCGACGGCATGCTGACGCGCCTCGGCCTCAAGGAAAACGAAGCCATCGTCCATCCGTGGATCAACAAGGCGCTGGAGAAGGCGCAGCAGAAGGTCGAAGCGCGCAACTTCGACATCCGCAAGAACCTGCTCAAGTACGACAACGTCATGAACGACCAGCGCAAGGTCATCTTCGACCAGCGTATCGACTGGATGAAGGAAAGCGCAGCCGAGATCGTGACCGACATGCGTCACACGGTTGTCGATGACCTTGTCGCCAAGCACGTCCCGGAAAATGCCTACCCGGAACAGTGGAAGGCCGCCGAGTTGCGCGAAGAAATCAAGCGCGTGTTCGACATCGACCTGCCGACCGACGAATGGGCCAAGGAAGAAGGCATCGCCGACGAGGAGTTGTTCGAGCGCATCGAGCGCCGCGTCGATGAACACATGGCGGCCAAGGCCGCGACGTGGGGCCCTGAAGTCGTGCGCTACATCGAAAAGACCGTGCTGCTGCAGACGCTCGACCATCTGTGGCGCGAGCATCTCGTGATGCTCGACCATCTGCGTCAGGTCGTTGGCCTGCGTGGCTACGGCCAGCGCGATCCGCTCAACGAATACAAGGCGGAAGCCTTCGATCTGTTCGAGGCGATGGGACAGAACCTGCGCGAAGCGGTGACGTCGCAGTTGATGCGGGTCGAGCTTGTGCAGGCGCCGCCGGAAGGCGCGGACCAGCTGCCGCCGATGCAGGCGCATCATCTCAATCCGGACACCGGCGAAGACACGATCGGTTCTGGCGGTGTTATCATGGCGCCGGACGAGCCTGTCGTGCCGGTGGCGGACCGCAATCCGAACGATCCGCGGACATGGGGCAAGATCGGCCGCAACGAATCCTGCCCGTGCGGATCAGGCAAGAAATACAAGCATTGTCATGGAAAATTTTCATGAGGGCGGACGACGCCCTCACACGAATACGCCATCCCACCACTTCTCTTTCTTGCCCGAACCGCACGGCCAATGCTGTTCGTTGGATGAAGAACTGTGATTTGACGGTTGTTTAGTCGGTGGACGGCGATCAAGTTCAGCAAGCCAACTGCGCTACGTGATCGTCTGAGACACGCTGCTCGCGATCAAATGTAGTTGGCAGCATTGCGACCTTAGTTGGCGTTTCTAGGCAAAAGCTAGGCAGTCATCGTTGCGACGCTGCCAGACAGGACTGAACTCTATCTCGATTCCCATATCAGTAGAAATTTCAATAGCTTATCGACACGCGGGAGTGATTTTTGTGGCGACCGTGTGGGATATTTTGTGGGGATAATTTTCAGCCGTTTTCTTCCGAAGTCCGGAGCGCTTCCAGACTTCCGGTCCCAAGGGTCGTTCAGTCTTCCATTACCCACATTCTCGCGAAACGTGCATTATCCGGCCACGATTCAGGTCTGGGGAAGCCGATCTTTCGGCGGATAATCATGCATCTCGATTGGAATGACATCCGAGCGCGCGCGGGGAAGTTTGCCGAAGAGTGGAAAGATGCCCACTACGAACGCGGTGATACCCAAACATTTTATAACGAGTTCTTTCAGCTTTTTGGATTGACCCGCCGACGCCTTGCGAGTTTCGAATATGGCGTCAAGCTCCCCGATAATAAACGCGGTTATCTGGACCTGTTCTGGAAAGGCAAACTGCTAATTGAGCAAAAGTCCAAGGGGCGAGACCTGATCCCGGCGAAACGACAAGCACTCGACTATTTTCCGGGACTGAAGGACGAAGAACTACCGCGATATATTTTGCTTTCAGATTTTCAAAATTTTGAGCTTTATGACCTGGATGTAAATCCCGAAAAGCCGATCCGCTTCAAACTCCCTCAGTTGGCCGATCATATTCAAAGCTTCGGATTTATCGTCGGGCAAGAAACTCGTGTGTTCCGAGACCAAGACCCGGCGAACATTCGCGCTTCGGAGATTATGGGAGAGCTTCACGACGCCCTCGAGCTGTCGGGATACAGAGGGCATGCACTAGCAGGATGTTGAAAAAACCGATCGGGGGCTCAGATTTCTACTGAAATCAGGGTGCTATTGGGAACTTCGACATCCAAAGGAACCGGCGCCCCCTGGGCCAAGATCTGCTCAA
>JAPLPA010000416.1:0-1392 GCA_026400415.1 Afipia sp.
TCCGCACCTCAAAGCGATGTTCGGCGATGAGCGCGTCGCGGAGGCGACCGCAATGGCCAGCCGCGCGCCGCTTGATCTGCGAGTCAACACGCTCTAAGCCAAGCGCGAGAAAGTGCTCGCGTCCATCGCACATCTCGGCGCGGCATTGACTCCGTGGTCGCCGACGGGCCTGCGCATCCAGCTTGGTGCGGACGCGCGCAATCCCGGCATTCATGCCGAAGAAGATTTTATCAAGGGCGCGATTGAAGTTCAGGACGAAGGCTCACAGCTTGCGGCGTTGCTCACCGGCGCAAAACCCGGCGAACAGGTCATCGACCTCTGCGCAGGGGCTGGCGGCAAGACACTGGCGCTCGCGGCGATGATGCAGGGCAAGGGGCGACTGGTCGCGACCGACCGCGACAAGCGTCAACTCGCGCCGATTCATGAGCGTCTCTCGCGCGCGGGTGTTCACAATGCGGAGGTGCGTACGCCGAAGGGACCGGATGACACACTCTCCGATATCAAGTCCACCGCCGATCTCGTGGTGATCGACGCGCCATGCACCGGGACCGGTACGTGGCGGCGCAATCCCGATGCGAAATGGCGCATGCGGCCGGGAGCGCTGGAAGTGCGCGTCAAGGATCAGATCGCGGTGCTGGACCGTGCGGCGGCACTCGCCAAGCCCGGCGGGCGGATTGCGTACATCACGTGCTCGGTATTGCCGCAGGAAAACGGCGAGCAGGTGGGGCGTTTTCTCGTTCGCCATCCCGAGTTCGAAATCGTGTCGCCAGCACAGACGGCGCTGGCTCTCGGCGAACGCGCGGCGGATTTTACGGCAGCCACCCTGCAGTCGGCGGAAGGCCTGCTGATGACCCCGCGCCGGACCGGGACTGATGGGTTTTTTGTGAGCATTCTCAGACGCAATTAGGCGTGGAAGGCGGCCGCGCCATGCGCCGCGCCCCATTGCGACTCTCCGATTGGTCGCGTATTTCCTCATCATGACAGCCCAAACTCAAAAAGCCTCCGTGACGCCCGATGTGGCTGCCACGCATGAAAAGATTCTGATCGTCGATTTTGGCTCTCAGGTGACGCAGCTCATTGCACGGCGCGTGCGCGAGGATGGCGTCTATTCCGAGATCGTGCCGTATCAGAAGGCCGAGGCTGCATTCAAAGAGATGAAGCCGAAGGCGGTGATACTCTCGGGCGGGCCGGCCTCGGTGCTCGACAAGGACGCGCCGTCCGCGCCGCTGTCGATCTTGAACGCAGGCGTTCCCGTGCTCGGCATCTGCTATGGTGAGCAAACGATGGCGCACCAGCTCGGCGGCACCGTCGAGGCGGGGCATCATCGTGAATTCGGCCGCGCACTGATTGAAGTGACCGACGATTGCGCGCTTTTCGATGGCGTGTGGGAGA
>JAPLPA010000416.1:1472-5367 GCA_026400415.1 Afipia sp.
GCGTGTGGAAGATCGGCGAAAAGCATTACGTCTGGATGAGCCACGGCGACCGCGTGACGAAATTGCCGGACGGATTTCGCAGTGTGGCGAAAGCGCCGGGCTCGCCGATTTCGGTCATCGCCGACGACAAGCGCAAATTCTATGCGACGCAGTTTCATCTTGAGGTGGTGCACACGCCGGACGGCGCGAAAATCATCCGCAATTTCGTCCGCAAGGTCGCAGGCCTCAAGGGTGACTGGACCATGCGGGCGTTCCGCGAGGAAGCCGTGGAAAAAATCCGCGCGCAGGTGGGCAAAGGCAAAGTGATTTGCGGATTGTCGGGCGGCGTGGATTCAGCAGTCGCAGCCGTGCTCATCCATGAGGCCATCGGCGATCAGCTGACTTGTGTTTTCGTCGATCACGGCATGCTGCGCAAGGACGAAGCCAAAACTGTCGTCGATCTGTTTCGAGAGCACTACAACATTCCTCTCGTGCATGTGGATGCGTCGAAAACATTTTTGGGCGAACTCGATGGCGTCACCGATCCGGAAAGCAAGCGCAAGATCATCGGGCGGCTGTTTATCGATGTGTTCGACGATGAGGCCAAAAAAATAGGCGGCGCTGATTTCCTCGCGCAAGGCACGCTCTATCCCGACGTGATCGAGAGCGTGTCGTTCACCGGCGGGCCGTCGGTGACGATCAAGTCGCATCACAATGTTGGCGGCTTGCCCGCACGCATGAACATGAAGCTGGTCGAGCCGCTGCGCGAATTGTTCAAGGACGAAGTCCGCGTGCTGGGTCGTGAACTCGGTCTGCCGGAAATTTTCGTCGGCCGTCATCCGTTTCCGGGACCGGGATTGGCAATCCGCTGCCCCGGCGAGATCACGCGCGAGAAACTCGACATTCTGCGCGAGGCGGATGCGGTTTACATCGATCAGATTCGCAAGGCAGGTTTGTACGACACCATCTGGCAGGCGTTCGCGGTATTGCTGCCGGTAAAGACCGTCGGCGTGATGGGCGACGGGCGCACCTATGATTATGTCGTCGGTCTGCGCGCGGTGACCTCGACCGACGGCATGACGGCGGATTTCTACCCCTTCGACATGAAATTTCTGGGAGAGACCGCGACCCGCATCATCAACGAGGTCAAGGGCGTCAACCGCGTGGTCTATGACGTGACGTCAAAGCCGCCCGGAACGATCGAGTGGGAGTGAAAAATCCGCTCAGTTGTTGAGCAATTCACGTCCGAACTCCGCCGTCAGGAATAAGTTATTCATCTTTCAGCTGTAAATTCGTACCTTACGTTAACGAAGTCTTACCGCGTAACAGATGATGACCAGCGCTCCCGCCCTCAAAACGCCTGACGACAATTCATCGTTGCCGAACAGCACTGCGCTGCTCGACGATCTCAGCAACGGCATCGGCCAGCTCGGCGTCGAACTCGCCGACGTGCTGGGCAATCTGCATTATGTCGCCGATCGCGTCTCGCGCCAGTCGGCGCAATTCGGTCATCTGACCGAAGCCGCTACCACAATGGTTGAGGCCAACCGCAACATCGACGAGGCGGCGCGCGCGGTTCAGACCGCGACATCGAGCGCGGTGACCGACATTGGCGATGCCCGCGATGCGGTCGATTCCGCTGCGAAACATACGTCCGATCTGATCGGCTCCGTTGGCCGGATCGAAGAACGTCTCAGTTCAGTCAGTACCGTGCTTGTGCAGGTTGCCAAGGTCTCCGGCGTCATCGAGACCATCGCCAAGCAAACCAATCTGCTTGCGCTCAACGCGACCATTGAGGCCGCGCGCGCGGGCGCCGCCGGCAAAGGCTTCGCGGTTGTGGCCTCCGAAGTGAAGAGTCTTGCTGAGGCGACCCGCACCGCGACACTTCAGATCGGCGACACTGTGCGCAATCTCGATGCCGAAGTCGGACGCCTGATCGAGGAAAGTCTCAGCGCGACGCGCCACGCCAAGCATGCAGGCGAGGGTGCCGATAAAATCCGCGACGTCATCGGACGCGTGCATCAGGATTTTTCCGTGGTGGGGCGCGACGTCGATGCCATCGCGAGTTCCGCAGGCGCCAATCTCGGCAATTGCGACACGGTGATCGCTGAACTTAGCGATCTGGCCAAGGGCGTCGAGCTGTCATCGAACGATCTCAAACTCGCGGACGACCGTGTCGAGGGTGTCCTCGACACGTCGGAAAAACTCATTCAGGCGATTGCCGACAGCGGCATCGAGACGGCCGATGCAGTCCTCGTTCCGGTTGTGATTAATGCTGCAAAACGCATCGCCGATGCATTCGAGGATGCAGTCTCGAAAGGCGACATCGGCCTCGAACAATTGTTCGATGAAAATTATCGCGAAATTTCCAACACCGATCCGAAGCAATACCTGACCGACTACGTGGCGTTCACGGATCGCATCCTGCCAGCGATCCAGGATCCGATTCAAACCTGCGATCCGCGCATCGTGTTCAGTGTTGCCTGGGCTAAAGGTGGATATCTTCCGACCCACAATCCGAATTATCGGCAGCCACAGGGCAAGGACCCTGTGTGGAATAACGCCAACTGCCGCAACCGCCGCCTGTTCAACGACCGTGCGGTGAAAAAGGTTGCTGCCAACACCAAACCGTTCATGCTGCAGACCTATCGCCGCGACATGGGCGGCGGGCAATTTGTCTTGATGAAAGACCTGTCATCGCCCATCTTCGTGCGCGGCAGGCATTGGGGCGCATTTCGCATGGGCTTCCGCCTGCTCTGAGCAGGAGCGGATATGGCGAAGCCGGCGGCGACGATTTACGGCATCAAAAACTGCGACACGATGAAGAAGGCGCGCGCCTGGCTCGATAAACGCGGCGTCGAATATGCGTTTCACGATTACAAGACCGAGGGCATCGACAAGGCGCATCTTGAAAAATGGAGCGCGAAGGTCGGCTGGGACGTTTTGCTCAATAAGGCTGGCACGACGTTCCGCAAACTGCCCGACAAGGACAAAGCCAACATCACCGAGAAAAAGGCACTCGCGCTGATGCTGGCGCAGCCCTCAATGATCAAGCGCCCGGTGCTGGAAGCGGGCAGCAAACTGCTCGTCGGGTTCAAGCCGGAGATCTACGAGAAGGCGGGGCTTTAGCCGACGTCGCATTTCGGACGGAAACCATTTGCCGTTTCGATGCTTATTCCAATTCGTATAACGATTGGAAATCAGATGTCGATTTTGCAGCTAAATCCGCCACTCCCGGTCGTTACGCCAAAGGGAGAAGGGTACGCGCACGTTTTGATAGATTACGGCGCCGAATTTAACTTGTTGTGGGTGTGCTTTCTGGATGATTCCGGGGAGTGCTGGACTTACGACAACACGCAGATACGCGCTCAGAAAAATCTCACGATGGGCCGGACCCATGTGTCCCTTCACAGCGCTGCCGCAACGGCGCCTGTCTAGTTCGCTTTTCCGTCCGCAACATTTCGTGACAAATCTTACTATCCCCGCTCGCTTCGGCGCATCTATCTTCACATTATCCCGCCTCCACTCTGAGGGGCGTTTCGCGATCGTCACGATGCATGCGCGGGCTGGGTGAACGGGCGCACGCCTCACAAGGGCGCGGGGCTTTTTTATTCGGCCCACACTGACGACCACGCCGAGCGCGCAGTCCGCGAAAGTGTGAAGCGGTTTCGCGTAAGACTGCGCGCCATTCATGGTGGTGGGCGCATTCTGAGGCGAACCGGTATCCACTTCGCCGGAATGCGCCCACGCGGACGGTTCAAGTTGCATGGTCCTGGCGCGGTGGCCCGCGTCTTCGACTTACGGTGGTGCCAGCATCGGACACCGGGGGTCATGCAAAGCAGACCGTTCCAACCATTGCGTGCGGAACGCCGGACGCATCCGGCGTGTTCGTGGTGACTCTGCTCGTGTGCCAAAA
>JAPLPA010000218.1:0-2534 GCA_026400415.1 Afipia sp.
AATTTCCCGCCCGCACACCTGGCAATGAAGGACAAGCCTTTTCAGTAGCCCGCGCCGGCTGGTGGAGAGCCGGTAGAGACCAAAAAAGCCCGATCCGTCGTTGCTTTAAGTCGCGTCCCCCGTTGAGAGCGAGGTGCGCCGGTTCGCCTCCGGCTGCCAGTCACGGTTGCAAGGAAAGAAGTCACCTTCAAAGGCATCTCTTGAGAGAGATGCTGGCCTCCTGAGTCTCACGACTGAAGCGACCCTCGGTTCTTCATCCCCTTGGCGGCTGTCCGGCCTCTTGTCCGGATACCTACCGACTGACACACGACCACAGGCACGTGCGAAATTGGGCAAGGCTGGAAATAAGAGTTTTGAGTCTGCTTCGCAAGTATTTTTTTCTTAACGAAACGTGTTTGTCCCAAGCGTGATCGAAATGTCGCGCTGGAGACGGCTCATGCCGAAAAAGATGAATGTGCGTTAAGTTTTCGGGCTCAGAGCGCGCTCAAGCGCGGCGGGTAAACGGCTCGACGCGCTGAGCGCCACGCACGAAGGCGATCATGATGGCGACACCGATCACGAACAGCACCGCCTGGATGATATGGGCACCTGTTTCCTCGACGCCGAAGAGGATCGCGAGCGCCCAGCCGCCGGCAAATGCCGCGCCGAACACCTCGGCGCCGATTAGGATGGCAGCGCTGATGACCGTGATGACGCTTGGCCAAGCGATTTCGCGAGCGTTGGCTTCGATAAGTTTGGCGTTCATGGGCTCAGATCCTGTTTCGGGCCGCAATCTCTGCGAAATTGGCGTGTCAATCAAGGCGGGAAGGCTCAAAAAAGCCGTCGCGGGTGCTATATGAAGACCCACAGAAATCGCTGCAAATAGGCCTTATCATGTCGAATTCGTCCTCCGCCCCCGCCAATCCGCTCCTCGCCAACTGGAAGACGCCGTTCGAGACGCCCCCATTTGCCGAAATTGCGCCCGCACACTTCCTGCCGGCGTTCGAGAAGGCCTTTGCAGACCACTCCGCCGAGATCGAAGCGATCAAGGACAACCCGGCTCCGCCGACCTTCGAGAACACCATCACGGCGCAGGAGCGCTCCGGCAAACTGCTCTCGAAGGTCGCGGCGGTGTTCTATGACTTGGTCTCGGCCAACTCGAACCCAGAGCTACTGAAGCTGGAAACCGAAGTGGCGCTCAAGATGGCCCGCCACTGGAATCCCATCTCGATGGACGCCAAGTTGTTCGCCCGCGTCTCCGTCCTGCGCGATCAGGCAGCCAAGCTGAACCTGACACCGGAGCAAGCGAGGCTCCTGGAGCGGAATTGGACCGGCTTCAAAGGCTCGTACTGCCCAAATCAATGAGCGGCTGGCGCACCTATCGACGGCCTTCAGCCACAATTTGCTTGGCGACGAGCAAGACTGGACCATGGAGCTTGGCGCGGACGACCTTGCAGGCCTCTCTGAGAGCTTCATTGCCTCCTCGAAGGCCGCCGCCGAAGAGCGCGGCAAGCCCGGCAAAATGGTGGTGACGTTGTCGCGTTCCTCCGTGGAGCCGTTTCTCAAAAGTTCGGCCCGCCGCGACCTGCGCGAAAGAGCGTTCAAGGCCTTCACCGCGCGGGGCGATAACGGCAACGCTAACGACAATAGCTCCACCATTCTTGAAGTTCTCAAGCTGCGCGAGGAGCGCGCCAATCTGCTCGGCTATCCAACCTTCGCGGCCTATCGGTTGGAAGACTCGATGGCCAAGACGCCGGAGAAAGTTCGCGACCTACTGGAGCGCGTCTGGAAACCGGCGCGCGCCCGCGCTATGGCGGATCGCGACGCTTTGCAGAGTTTGATTGCGGAGGAGGGCGGTAACTTCAAGCTCGCCGCATGGGATTGGCGCTATTACGCCGAGAAGCTGCGCCAGCGCCGTGCCAATTTCGATGATGCCGCGATTAAGCCTTATCTCGCGCTCGATCACATGATCGACGCAGCGTTCGACTGCGCAACCCGTTTATTCGGCGTCACGTTCAGCGAGCGCAAGGATATTCCGGTCTGGCATCCCGACGTGCGCGTTTGGGAAGTCAAAGATAAGACCGGAAAACATCAGGCGCTGTTTTACGGTGACTATTTCGCCCGACCCTCGAAACGCTCGGGTGCATGGATGACTTCGCTGCGCGACCAGCAGAAGCTCGATGGCAATATTCAACCGCTTATCATCAACGTCTGCAATTTCTCGAAGGGAACGGACGGTCAGCCGTCGCTGCTGTCACCCGACGATGCCCGCACGCTGTTCCACGAATTCGGCCACGGTCTCCACGGTATGCTGTCGAACGTGTTTTATCCCTCACTAGCCGGCACTAGCGTGTTCACGGATTTTGTCGAACTGCCGTCGCAACTCTACGAGCACTGGCAGGAGCAGCCTCAGGTATTGCAAAAATTCGCGCGGCATTACCGAACCGGCGAGCCGCTACCCGAGGATTTGCTGAAACGCTTCATCGCGGCGCGAAAATTCAATCAAGGCTTCGCGACGGTGGAATTCGTATCCTCTGCCCTGATGGATTTGGAAT
>JAPLPA010000218.1:2551-10566 GCA_026400415.1 Afipia sp.
ATGCCGGCGGAAATATCGCTGCGGCATCGTCCGCAGCAATTTGGGCATATCTTCTCTGGCGATCACTATGCGGCAGGCTACTACAGCTACATGTGGTCCGAGGTGATGGACGCCGACGCGTTCGGCGCATTCGAAGAAGCGCACAACATATTCGACCCTGCTGTGGCAAAGCGCCTGCACGATGACATCTATTCGTCAGGCGGTTCGCGAGATCCAGAAGATGCTTATGTCGCATTCCGTGGCCGCAAGCCGGAGCCCGACGCGCTTCTGCGCCGCCGCGGCCTTCTCAACGAACCGGAAGCCGCGTAAGAGCACATTATGAACGCCGTGATCCCGATCGAGAAGCATCGCCCCGTAACTCAGCCTGCGCAATCGCGCGTCGGCGTGTTGCTTGTCAATCTTGGCACGCCTGACACCGCCGATGCCAAAGGCGTGCGTGTCTATCTGCGGGAGTTTCTGTCCGACCCGCGTGTGATCGAGAATAATGGATTGATCTGGCAGATCATTCTCAATGGAATCGTTTTGCAAATCCGTCCGGCCAAAAAGGCCAAGGACTATTTGAAAATCTGGAACATTGAGAAAAATGAATCGCCGCTGAAAACCATTACCCGCGCGCAGGCTGAGAAACTCGCAGCATCTATCGCCGACCAGAAGCACGTCGTCGTCGATTGGGGTATGCGTTACGGCAATCCGTCGATCAAGTCGCGCATCGACGCGCTGACGGCGCAAGGCTGCGACCGTATTCTCGTGGTGCCGCTTTATCCGCAATACTCGGCGTCGACATCCGCAACCGTGGTGGACAAGGTAGCGCTGGCGCTAAAAGACATGCGCGCGCAACCGACCGTGCGTTTCACGCCGCCTTATTATGACGAGCCCGGCTACATCGATGCGCTCGCGGATTCCATCGAGCAGCATCTTGCAACGCTATCGTTCAAGCCGGAAACAATTCTGGCGTCGTTTCACGGCATGCCGCAATCCTACATCGACAAGGGCGACCCGTATCAGGCGCAGTGCATCGCAACGATTGAAGCTCTGCGGCGGCGCATGGGGCGCGATGAAAAAAGCCTGATGCTGACGTTCCAATCACGCTTCGGCTACCAGAAATGGCTTCAGCCGTACACCGACAAAACCATTGCGCAACTTGCCAAGGACGGCATGAGGAAAATGGTTGTCGTCACGCCGGGTTTTTCCGCCGATTGTCTTGAGACGCTGGAGGAGATCGCGCAGGAAAATGCCGAAATCTTCCACGAGAACGGTGGAGAGGAATTCTCTGCGGTGCCATGCCTGAACGACAGCGATGCCGGTATGGACGCGATCCGCCAACTTGTGCTGCGCGAGCTTCAGGGCTGGATTTGAGACAAAATTTCGTCGTCCTCTGAACCGTTTGCCCCGCCGCGCGACAAAATCATGCTGCAAGGGTTGCGGCCAATGTCACGTGGCTGTGCTAAATAGGCGGCAGCAAGCAGTCGCTGCTCGATCATATCATCCGCAGGGAGTTGTCCATGTCCGGTTTCGATATTTTTACAATTGCCATCGTGTTGCTGGCGATCTTCACGATCATCGCCGGCGTCAAGACAGTATCGCAGGGTTATGACTGGACCATTGAACGGTTCGGCAAATACACCCGCACGCTCGAGCCCGGTCTCAACATCATCATTCCGTATTTCGATCGCGTCGGCCGCAAGGTCAACATGATGGAGCAGGTGATCGACATTCCCGAGCAGGAAGTCATTACGCGTGACAACGCCACTGTCTCGGTAGACGGCGTCGCGTTCTATCAGGTGTTCGATGCCGCCAAGGCGAGTTATGAAGTTTCGAATCTGAACCAAGCCATCGTGACGCTCACAATGACGAATATCCGCTCGGTGATGGGCGCGATGGATCTCGATCAGGTGCTGTCGCATCGTGACGAAATTAATGAGCGTTTGTTGCGCGTTGTGGACGCTGCAGTCTCGCCTTGGGGACTGAAGGTCAACCGCATCGAGATCAAGGACATTGTGCCGCCCGCCGATCTTGTCGAAGCAATGGGCCGCCAGATGAAGGCTGAACGCGTCAAGCGCGCCGACATTCTGCAGGCTGAAGGTCAGCGTCAGTCAGAAATCCTGCGCGCGGAGGGCGCGAAGCAGGGTCAAATCCTGCAAGCTGAAGGCCGCAAGGAAGCTGCGTTCCGGGATGCCGAGGCACGCGAGCGCTCGGCGGAAGCTGAAGCCAAGGCGACGCAGATGGTCAGCGAGGCTATTTCAAAAGGCGATGTCGCGGCGCTGAATTATTTTATCGCCGACAAATATATCAAGGCGTTCGGCCAGATCGCGGACTCGCCCAATCAGAAAATCATCATGCTGCCGATCGAGGCGATGAATGTTCTGGGGTCGCTTGCGGGCATTGGCGAGATCGCCAAGGCGACGTTCGGTGAGAGTGTTGCGTCTGCTGCCGCAGCAGCGCGCCGTCCTTCGACCGTGCCGAATACAACTCCGCCGAAGACCTGAGGGGCTCCGTCATGGTCGAGATGCTCTCAAAACTCGGGACGTGGAATTGGTTGATCGTCGGCGTTGTGCTGATGGGAATCGAGACTTTCGCGCCCGGTGTTTTCATGCTGTGGCTTGGGATCGCAGCGCTGATTGTCGGGCTGATCTCTTTTGCAGTTGCTCTGTCATGGCAAACGCAGATTATCGCGTTTGCAATTCTGTCGATTGCAATGGTGCCGTTGTGGCGTCATTTTTCCAAACGCAATCAGAGGCCGACCGACAAACCGTTCCTGAACAAACGCGCACAGGGACTGATCGGCCGCGTCTTCACACTGGAAAAGCCGATCGTCGATGGCGTTGGAACAGTGAAGATCGACGATACGGTTTGGCGCGTTTCGGGTTCGGATGCGCCAGCGGGAAGTCGTGTTAAGATCATCCATGCAGACGGCGCGAGTCTACAGGTTGGACCCGCGTAAAGTTACGCCACGCCCGCACGAAGGATGTCGTGCAGGTGCACGATGCCGACCGGCCTTTTGCCTTCGGTGACGATCAGCGCGGTGATCTTCGAGGAGTTGAGAATTTCCAGAGCCTCGCTCGCCAGCAGGTCGGGGCTGATAGTTTTCGGATTTTTCGTCATGACATCGTCCACCTTTGCCGCCAACAAATCTGGCCGCATGTGACGCCGCAGATCGCCGTCTGTGACGATACCGACGATATCGCCGCGTGAATCGATAATCCCGACGCAGCCGAATCCCTTTGATGTCATCTCAACGAGCGCGTCCGACATTTTTGTGCCGAGCGGTTTGAGCGGGACTTCATTTGGCGCATGCATCAGGTCGCGAACGAATTTTAGCATCGCGCCGAGTTTGCCGGATGGATGCAGCGTGCCAAAATCAACTGCCGTGAAACCTCGGCTCTCCAGCAGCGCAACCATCAGTGCATCGCCGAGCGCAAGCTGCATGAGCGAGGATGTCGTCGGCGCTAGATTATGCGGGCAGGCCTCGCGTGCCTTCGGCAGCGTCAACGACACATCGGCGGCAGTGCCGAGCGTCGAATCAGCCTCGGACGTAATCGCAATCAGGCCAATGCGAAAGCGGCGCGAATAGTTGATGAGGTTTTTCAATTCGGTGGTTTCGCCGGACCATGACAGCGCCATGATGACGTCGTCTGGCGTGATCATGCCCATGTCGCCGTGGCTGGCTTCCGCCGCATGCACAAAAAAGGCGGGCGTGCCGGTTGAGGCGAACGACGCCGCCATCTTTTTCCCGATGTGACCGGATTTGCCGAGGCCAGTGACAATCAGGCGTCCCTTGGCGTTGCGGATGAGGTCAACGGCGGCCGTGAAGGCACCGCCGAGATCCGATTGCAGCGCGTTTGCCAGAGCGGTGATGCCGCCGGCCTCGGCGTCGAGCGTTCGCAACGCGGATTCGATTGCGGGGGAGGTCGCGGGAGGTGTTGCTGTCCGCGGTTTTGAATTGGCCATCGATGATTCCAGCGGCGGCGGAACAGCGCATGCGTCGCGTATTCGGCCTTCTTTATCGAGCCTGTCCCTTACCACGTCCCATCCGGCGAGGCGACGCAAGCCACGCTCGCAACGTCTCATTAACCATAATTGTTTTAACTCTGTTAACGGCGCCAGATCGCGCCGCGCGGCGGCATTTGCCGCTGCAAGTTTTTGAATTTGTTGTGTTTTCGGCGCGGCTTTCAGACGTTCTGAGGGCCGGGAGGTAACTGAAAAGTGCCCATTCGGCGGCCAGCCGTCCGGTTGCGGGGTCATCGCCCGCGCGTGCAGGAATTGCGCGCGCTTTCGGCGTGCCTACTGCTGGCTGCTTCCGGCGTGGCACCAGCGTATGCCCAGACATTGACTACCAACATGATGAGCCCGGTGCGCGATGGCTACGCGCCCGCCGATCAGTCGGCGTTGCGAAAGACATCTGACAATTCGACTTCCGAAAATACAGGCCCCGACGACAAGGCGAATGACGCCAAGGCACCGTCGCGTATCGGCAAAATTCCAACTTACGAATCACCCGCAGCATCCGGCGCGTCCGTCAGCGGATTCGATTCGCTCAATCGTACACGGAAAAAGCCGAAGCCTTTTCCGGGGACGCCCAAGCCGAAATTCGTTGGGCCAGGTAACGGCTCGCTCACTGCGCCCAGGCCGGCCAAAGTCGTCGCGCCTATCTCGGTATCGGTCGCCGGCATCGCTGCGGGTCAGCCGTCGCGGCGCGCGCTCAAACCTGACGACGATCCGTTCGGCAATGTCGGATTTCACACGGGCTCGTTTCTCACAAAAGCGGCCGTCGAAGTCTGGGGCGGTTATAATACCAATCCGGGTCGTATCGAACCGCCGCGGGGATCGTCGTTCTACACGATCTCGCCGGAGTTGCTGTCCAAGTCGGAATGGTCCCGGCATTCGCTCACAATCGATCTTCGCGGGTCGTTCACCGGCTACAACACGACGTTTCCGCCGACTGTGCTTTGCGACTGCATTCCACCTTCGATCATTCCGTCGCCGGTACCGACCAATATCGATACGCCGAGCTTTAACGGCAAGATCGACGGGCGCATCGATGTCAGCCGTGACACCCGCATTAATTCTGAACTGCGAATGCGCATGTTCACCGACAATCCCGGATCGCCGAACATCCAGGTGGGTCTTTCGAAATATCCGCTGGCAACGACTGTCGGCACAACGCTCGGCGCCGAACACGATTTCAACCGGCTTCAGGTGTCGCGCGTGAGCTACGACCTGATGCCAGGTGTAAAACCGTTTGGAGAAATTCAAGGCGATACGCGCACGCACGATGTCAACTTCGATCGCTCCGGTTATCAACGCGACTCGAGCGGTGGCTACGTGAAGGCCGGTACGACGTTTGAATTTTCGCGACTGCTCACGGGCGAGGCTGCGATCGGTTACTCGACGCGTGCCTATCAGGATCCACGTCTGAATAACATGCAAGGGCTTCTCACCAGCGCATCGCTGGTCTGGACGGCGACGGGGCTGACGACGGTGCGCTTCGATGCGACGTCGTCCATCGATGAAACCACGCTGCCGGGTGTGTCGGGTACGATCTCGCGCGACTATTCGCTCCAAGTCGATCATGCATTTCGCCGCTGGCTGATCGGCACCGCCAAGTTCGGCTTCGGCACGTCGGACTATGACGGCACACGCTTCGACAAGCGCTATTTCGTCGAAGGCGATCTCGTCTACAAACTCTCGCGCACCTTCCATATCAAAGCGCAGGTGCGGCACGACTGGCTCGATAGCTCGATCGCGGGTGCCAATACCGACGCTACCGTGGTGATGCTGGGAATCCGCATCCAGCGCTGAGTGTTCGACATTTTTTGCGAAAATCCACGCGATTAACCCGATCCTAACCACGTTTGTTCAGACTCCCCACAGCGGCTCGGACCGCCCGTGCCACGCTTATTTTTTTGTAGAGGGTTCCATGAAAAAGCTGCTTCTTGCCTCCGTCGCTCTCACCGTCGCCGCCACGGCTGCGATGGCTGCAGATGCCCCGGTTCGTCCCCACAAACGCTACGTCAAAGCGCCGATCTACAAGGCGCAGCCGATGGTCTTCATCCCCCCGGTCTATGACTGGTCGGGCCTGTATATCGGCGGTCATGTCGGCTGGGGTCATCTTCGCGACTCCGCAACCACCCAGACCGCCGGGGCCTTGCTGGCGCTTGGCGCAGTCAACGCGCTGAACTCGGACCAGTTTATCGGAGGCCTACAGGGCGGGTATAACTTTATGCTCGCGCCGCACATCCTGCTCGGCTTCGAAGGTGAATTCACCTGGCTTACGCAGGGTTACTCTTCGGGAATCGCCACGCTCGCGCCTCCGACCATTCTGACCTACACGTCGAGCCCCGATTGGGTTGCGACTGCGGCCGGACGTCTCGGCTACACCCAGGACAAGATGATGATCTACGCCAAAGGTGGCGGCGCGTGGCTGGATTCGAAATACGGCGCATTCCTGACGCCTGCAGCCGGCACTGCATTCTCGGCCAACAATGTTCGCACCGGATACACAATCGGCGGCGGCCTTGAATACGGCCTGACGCAGAACTGGTCGGCGAAGGCGGAATACGCCTATCTCGACTTCGGCACCAACTCCTACAATGTCGGTTTCGGCGGCGCGACTGTCCCGACCGTCTACAAGACCGACATGCAGCAGGTCAAACTCGGCCTCAACTATCGCTTCAACAGCTTCGGCAGCATGCCGGTTCTCGCCGAACCGATTTCCAGCAAGTACTGAGCGCGTAACTTCCGACTTCGACGAAAGCCCCGGCAGAATGCCGGGGCTTTTTCGTTACGGGAGAATTCCGCTCACTCCTGCGCGAATGAAATCCTGTAGCAATAACCTGTCTCCGCAAATGTCGGCTCCAGCGTGGCGCGCATCTGCTTCAGCGTCGCATTGATAAGTTTGGAGCCGAAATTGTATTTGGCAGGTGCTGCGACTTTCGGGCCGTCTTGCTCAGACCAGTTGATCGTCAGCACGCCGGCATTCACCGACCAGTCGATCTTGATTCGGCCTTTGGCGTCCGACAGCGCGCCGTATTTCACCGCATTGGTCGCCATCTCGTGGAACACGAGGCGCAGGCTGCGCGCGCGATCGGCATTCAATTCGACATCCGGTCCCGTCAATTCAATCCGTTTGCCGCCGTAGGGTTTTTGCACCGACGCAACAAACAGATCGCGCAGGTCGGTCGGCGCGCCATCGCCATCCTCCAGCAGATCGTGATTGTCGGCGACGACGCGCATGCGCTCTATCAGCGTCTGCGCTTCTGCCTTGTCGGCGACCGTTTGATTCACCAGTGACGTCATGACAGCGAGGATGTTCTTGCTGCGATGTTCGATCTCGGCAAACAGCAATTCGCGGCTGCGTTCCTGATCCTCCAAATCGAACACGATCTTGCGGTGAGCGAATGCCAGCGCGACGACCAGAAGACTCGACAGCGTGAACAGAACGAAATTTGCAGCCTGAACGTCGGTGATCTTTGCGAATTCGTAAAGTGGCTCGACGAATGCCCACCACACAATGACGATCGACATCGGAATTGCGACCAGCCCGGCAACGCGTCCGCCGAACAAGGCCGCCACCAGAACGGCCGGAAAGAATGTCGCGAACGGCAGTGTCGAGCCGACCAGACCGAGGGCGATCCGCGCAAGCGCTGCGGCGAAAACGCACACCGCTGCGAAAACAATCGCGCTGAACCAGCCGAGGTCAGCACGCCGATAAGTGATTCTACGCCACCAGACTTTGACCATTCATCCTGCCCAAAACGACCTTTTCATAAAATTATGACAGCCGCCAGCGTTGCGTGATTTGCCGGTTCCATGACTCAGTTCAGGAAAGCGCGGGCGCGGCGTTGCGTAAGATTTTCATCGAATGCGTTTGGAATTTTTCACCTGAGCGCGAGATGAACGGAATTCCCCATGCGCGCAAAAAGCCGCCGGGTTCCGCAAGCGCTCCTCGAGTTGTGCGGGAAATGGAGCGCCGCGAGGCGCAACATCGTTATCGTCGCGTCACGGTGCCACCTCAG
>JAPLPA010000432.1 GCA_026400415.1 Afipia sp.
CAACGCGGGTGGCCGAGGCACGCCGGGAGGGGCCATTGCCGCGAGACGTTCAGCGGCGGCGCGGATGACCGCGAAAGCGCGTTCGCTCGCAACAAGCAAAGCAGGATTAGCATCCAAAGGAAGCCCGGATTCGAACATCGCGGAGTAATGCGCAGGATGTTCGCGAGCGAAAGCAAGATATGCTTTTCCAACCCGCTGAAACGCGGAAGGCGTATCGGGGCGGCCGTCGTCCCACGCCGCCGTCAACACCGCTTCGAACTGTTCATATCCCTGCTGCGCAACGCTCGACAGCAACTCATCGCGATCGCGGAAATGACGATAGGGTGCCGCAGGACTGACGCCAGCAGAGCGTGCAGCCTCGGCGAAGGTAAATCCGCCGGGGCCCTTTTCGGCAATCAGATCGAGTGCTGCCTGAACCAGTGCCTCTTTCAGGTTGCCATGATGATAGCCGCCTTCACGGCGACGACGTTCCTTGCGCCAACTCATGTGCGATTCTTCTTAGGAGTCATGTAAACGACTTTTACATGAGAGGGCGTCTTACGTCACTAGTCGCAGATGAGATTGATGATATTCGACGCGATCGTTTCCAACTCGGCGCGAGGTACCCGGGCCCGCGCTCTGATCGCCAACGTGTCGAATGCGCCCGAACCGATTTGCGCGAGAACGGGAATATTGGTGTCGGCGGGAAGGTCGCCTTGCTCAGCAGCGAGTTCAAGCCGCTTCGTCAGCGCCACCCGACCCGCGTTAAAGGCCTTTTGTACAAGCGCACGGATATCGGGATCAGCCATCGCTTCGGATGTCGCGGTCATGACCGTAAAGCAGCCGCGAGGACCGTTGTCGCCCGAAAGATAGACGTCGATGGCAGTCGCATAAAGTTTCTCAAGCGTCTGCCGGAGCGACAGGCCCGGCTCGAAAGCCACTGAAAAAGCAGCGTTCATCTCCTTTCGATAAAGTTCGTAAGCTCTGAGGAAAAGCTCGCGCTTATCACCGAAAGTCGCATAGAGGCTCGGCCGGTTGATGCCCATTGCCTCGCTGAGATCGTCGAGCGAGGTCGCGGCAAAGCCGCCGTCCCTGAATGCAGCCGCCGCCTTACCCAGCACAACGTCGGGCTCGAACGCCCGCGGACGCCCGCGGCGCTTTGCCGGAGTCGCAACCTTTGCGCGATCAGTTTTTTCCATTTTTTGTACCATTTCGCAAATAATTCTCTTGACCGGATTTAATTTATACGAAACGGTATAAAAATCAATTCCAGCTTGCTGCTTACATTATTTTCCAACCCAAAGCCTACAGGAGACGATCCATGGAACTCTATTTTAAGCCGCTTGCCTGTTCGATGGCGACCCGCATCGCGCTCTATGAAGCCGGCGCCGACGCGGCCTATTTTGAAGTCGATCCCAAGACCAAACTTGTGCAGCAGAACAACACGGACTTTGTCACGATCAATCCGCTTGGCATGGTGCCGGCGCTTCGCACCGACGATGGCGACATTCTTACTGAGAATGCCGCAATCCTCCAGCATGTCGCGGATAGCTTCCCCGACGCAAAGCTAAACGGCCAAACCGCACAGGAGCGAAGCCGCATTCATCAATGGCTTTGCTTCATCGGCACAGAACTGCACAAATCATTGTTCAATCCCTTGCTGGATCCGAAAGCGCCGTCCGAAATGAAAAAATACGTCCTCGAGAAAAATCTCTCGCTGCTCGACTATCTTAACAAACATCTCGCAGGGCGCGAGTATCTGCTCAATCGATTTACGGTTGCCGACGCCTACCTCTTCACCGTGCTCAACTGGAGCATGGCGACGCCGCAGATCGATATCGCAAAATGGCCGAACGTGATGAATTATCGCGAACGCCTGCGCCAGCGTCCAAGCATCGTGAAAGCGTTCGGCGATGAGTTCAAGCTCTATCAAGCCGAGCAGGCGCGTAACAAGGCCGCTTGATCGGAAATCGCAACATTGTGCGGCGGCGCGATCCCTTCACGCCGCCGCAAAATCGTTTCAAGTTATCAATGCCGCTCGCGATCCGCTGACATTGCGGTACGCAACGCCTTGGGAATCGGACGCGCACGTCCGCCTGACACGAAAGCAACTTTAACCTGCGCTTCGACCAGAATTTCGCTACCCCTGCGCACTATTTGGTGGAGCGTAATCGACGCACCCTTGATGTCGTGCGGCGATGTTACGATCTCCAGCAAATCGTCCATCCGCGCAGGCTTGAGATAATCGAGCTGCATCGCGCGCACGACGAACGCAAATCCCGGAGCTTCGCTCTGCGCTTCCGCGAACAAGGCATGCTGATCGGCACCGAGCAGCCGTAGATAATTCGTTCGGCCACGCTCCATAAAGCGCAAATAGTTCGCATGGTAGACAATGCCGGTGAAATCCGTGTCCTCATAATAAACACGGACATCCATGACATGCTTACCGCCAGCGATGGCGCCGTCGAGCGAACTACTCATCGTCCGATCCGAACATTCCGAACTGGGCCGGATCGCGCGCGGGCTCGGCAATTCCGAGATGCTTGAATGCGTGCGTAGTCAGCAATCGACCGCGCGGCGTGCGTTGCAGATAGCCACACTGGATCAGAAACGGCTCTATGATGTCCTCGATGGCGTCGCGCGGCTCGGACAACGCGGCCGCCAGCGTTTCGACACCCACCGGCCCGCCGCCGTAGTTCATAGCGATTGTCGCTAAGTAACGCCGGTCCATCGCATCGAGACCCGCTTTGTCAACTTCAAGTGCGCCCAGCGCGCTGTCGGCAATCTTGCGGTCGATGGCATTCGCATCGGCAGCCGACGCGAAATCGCGCACGCGCCGGAGTAATCTTCCAGCGATGCGGGGCGTTCCTCGCGCGCGCTTGGCGATTTCGTTCGCACCGTCCGGCGTCATGCCGATGTTGAGAACACGCGCGCGGCGCGTGACGATCTTCTCAAGCTCGTCTTCGGTGTAAAAATTCAGCCGCACCGGGATTCCGAAACGATCGCGCAGCGGATTTGTCAGAAGGCCCGCGCGCGTCGTCGCGCCCACCAGCGTGAACTTTGCCAGATCGATCTTCACCGAGCGTGCCGCCGGCCCCTCGCCAATGATGAGATCGAGCTGAAAATCCTCCATCGCGGGATAGAGCACTTCTTCCACTGCCGGATTCAGCCGGTGGATCTCGTCAATGAACAGAACATCACGCTCTTCGAGATTGGTCAGTAGCGCGGCAAGATCGCCCGCTTTCGCGATCACCGGACCGGACGTGGCGCGGAAGCCGACGCCGAGTTCACGCGCGACGATTTGCGCCAACGTGGTCTTGCCGAGACCGGGCGGGCCGACGAACAACACATGATCGAGCGCTTCGTTGCGTTTGCGCGCGGCCTCGATAAATACAGACAGATTGGCGCGCGCCTGTTGCTGGCCGACGAATTCAGACAGGACTTGTGGGCGGAGCGACGTATCGCCGATGTCATCGGGCCGGCGCTCCGGAGTGACGATGCGTGGCGCACTCATTTCGCCAGTTCCTTCAATCCAAGGCGAATGAGTTGAGCTGTTTCCGCCTTGTCGCCTGCGCTACGTGCGGCACTTGCGATGGCGGCGGCAGCCTGAGGATGGCCGTAGCCGAGATTCACCAAAGCCGAAATTGCATCCGTGACGGGGCGCGGCGCGCGATCTTCATCGACTGCGCCAGACAGATGCACCAGCGCTGGATCGACACTCGCAAAGGCAGGTGCCTTGTCCTTCAATTCAGTGACAATCCGTTCGGCAACTTTCGGCCCGACGCCCGGAGTTCGCGATACCGCCGCTTTGTCGCGCAGCGCAATTGCATTCGCCAGGTCCGACGGCGGAAGCGTACTCAGTACCGCAAGCGCTACTTTCGCACCGACACCCTGCACCGTTTGCAACAATCGAAACCATTCGCGTTCAACATCGCTGCGAAACCCGAACAGCTTTATCTGATCCTCGCGCACATATGTCTCAATCGACAACACGGCAGCTTCACCCGGCGACGGCAGCGCCTGCAGTGTGCGCGCTGACGCGAACACCTGATAGCCAACGCCCTGCACGTCGAGGATCACGTAATCCTCTCCGTAGGAATCGATCAGCCCCTTCAGTTTCCCGATCATGCGCTGGCCACTTTCAGCTTGAGCCGCACGCTCTGGCGATGATGAGCATGCGTGATCGCGATGGCGAGCGCATCGGCTGCATCCGGCGTTTGCGGCGCGGCTTTCGGTAACAGCAACTTGAGCATGACTTGAATTTGATTCTTGTCGGCGTGGCCCGCGCCGACCACGGTTTTCTTGACCTGATTGGGCGCGTATTCGGCAACAAGAATTCCTGCCTGCGCGGGCACCAGCATGGCAACGCCCCGCGCCTGACCGAGCTTGAGGGTGGACGCGCCATCCTTGTTGACGAAAGTTGCTTCAACTGCGGCTTCAATTGGCCGGAATTCACTCAAAATTCGAGCAAGCCCCTCATGAATAGCGAGCAATCGTTCGGCGAGCGTCAGCGTGTCGCGCGATTCGACCGATCCACAGCCGACGTAGATCAGCCGGTTGCCCTCAACATCAATGACACCCCAACCAGTGCGGCGCAGGCCCGGATCGATGCCCAAAATGCGGACAGGTGTGCGAATCGGTAGCGATGTCATGCCCCTTGATAGCATGTTCGCGGTTCGTGCCCCTGCTCCAAGGAACGCGGCGATCGGCGTATTTACGCGCTCATCTTGGCAGCAAGTGTGTCTGACACCTCAAAATTCGCATAAACGTTTTGAACGTCGTCATGCTCGTTCAACAGATCGAGCAGCTTGAACAGCTTCTCTCCCGTCTCGTCATCGACCGCGATGGTGTTCTGTGGCTTCCAGGTCAGCGCTGCCTTGCGCGGTTCGCCGAACTTCGCCTCCAGCGCCTTGGCGACCTCGCGGAATGTTTCCTGCGACGCGTAAACTTCGTGTCCGTTATCACCAGACGCAACATCGTCGGCACCGGCGTCGATTGCGGCTTCCAGCATAACGTCGTCAGTTGATGCCTTGGCGTCGTATTCGATCACGCCAAGGCGATCAAACATGAAGGCGACCGATCCGGTTTCGCCGAGATTGCCGCCGGACTTGGTAAAATATGAGCGGATGTCGGATGCGGCACGGTTGCGATTGTCGGTCAACGCCTCGACGATCACAGCCACGCCACCGGGGCCATAACCTTCGTACCGAATCTCTTCGTAATTTTCTCCGTCGTTGCCCGCGGCCTTTTTGATCGCGCGCTCGATATTGTCCTTCGGCATATTTTCGGCGCGGGCGGCGATGACGGCTAGGCGCAAGCGCGGATTCATGGCGGGATCGGGAGTGCCGAGTTTCGCCGCGACCGTAATTTCACGCGCCAGCTTGCCGAACACCTTGGACTTCATTTTGTCCTGCTTGCCCTTGCGGTGCATGATGTTTTTGAACTGGGAATGTCCGGCCATGCAGATCTCTTGGAGC
>JAPLPA010000412.1:0-765 GCA_026400415.1 Afipia sp.
TCGTGATCGGCGGCGGCAACACTGCGGTCGAGGAAGCATTGTTCCTCACCAACTTCGCTTCGAAGGTGACGCTGGTTCATCGCCGCGACAGCTTGCGCGCCGAACGCATCCTGCAGGATCGGCTGTTCAAGCATCCAAAGATCGACGTGATCTGGGACAGCGAAGTCGCAGAAATTGTCGGCGCGGAAAATCCGTCGAAGGTCACGCATGTCCGCCTGAAAAATCTCAAGACAAATGCCGTGACCGAGCATTCCGCCGACGGCGTGTTCATCGCGATCGGCCACGCGCCCGCGACCGAACTCGTGACCGGACAATTGAAACTGAAATCGTCCGGCTATGTCGAGATCGCACCCTACTCGACCGCAACCTCGGTGCCGGGCGTGTTTGCCGCAGGCGACGTTGCGGACGAGACATATCGTCAGGCCGTCACCGCAGCCGGCCTTGGCTGCATGGCGGCCCTCGAAGCCGAGCGCTTCATCGCAGCGCGGGCAACAGACCGCGCAGCGGCGGAGTAATCATGCCTCGATCACGGGACGGATTCAGCGATATGGACTGGGACAAGCTCAAGGTGTTTCACGCGGCAGCGGAAGCTGGAAGCTTCACGCATGCTGGCGAACAACTGGGTTTGTCGCAGTCGGCGGTATCCCGCCAGGTCAGCGCGCTCGAGCAGGAATTATCTGTTTCGCTGTTTCATCGTCACGCACGCGGCCTGATCCTCACCGAACAGGGCGACCTGCTGTTCCGCACGGCACATGATGTGTTCAT
>JAPLPA010000412.1:811-5006 GCA_026400415.1 Afipia sp.
AGTTGCAGGCGGCGCGCGCCAAATTGACCGACAGCCGCGAGCGTCCAAGCGGCGATCTCAAGCTGACAACGACTCCCGGCGTCGGAATCAATTGGCTTATTCCAAGGCTTGGCGAGTTTACCGCGCTTTATCCGGACATCCGGATTTCGCTGATCGTGACCGATGAAGAACTCGATTTGTCGATGCGTGAAGCTGACGTTGCGATCCGGACCCGCAAGCCAACGCAGCCGGATCTGATCCAGCGCAAACTGTTCTCGATGGGTTTCCACGCTTATTGCTCGCCGGAATACATCAAGCGCTTTGGCACGCCGCGCGCACTCGACGAACTGGATGCTCACCGGATTATCATGCTCAGCGACACGAATGTTCCGCCTCATCTCCAGAACCGGAGCTGGCTGGTCGAGGCCGGTCGCAACGGTTCCGGGCCGCGAGAGGCCTTTTTCAAGGTCAACAACATCCTCGGCCTCGTTCGCGCCTGCCAGCAAGGCCTTGGGATTGCTGCGCTGCCAGATTATCTGGTCGAAGAAAACAATCAGCTCGTACAACTCTTCAGCGAATCCGATTCTATTCAGCTGGATACGTATTTCGTTTATCCCGAAGAATTGAAGTCGGTCGCGCGGGTGCAGGTTTTCCGAGACTTTATCGTCAGCAAAGCGCAGCGCTGGCCTTCCTGATCCTCATTCAAATACGTGGCTAGCTCGCACCGATCCGCATGACTGACATGCCGGGATCGGAGTTGTTGGCATGGCTCACGGGTTCATACTCCTCCGACACTGAGTGCTCGCGGTCGCGCATTGTCCCCCTCCTCCAGCGGCACGGGAACTCGGTTATCCCTCTTGGAAGGTGATTGTGTCGGCCTCACGTGGCCAAAAACTGAACAGGCCGGGCTTCTAGCCCGGCCTTTTTTCTTGATAATTTTGTTGGCGGTCGCAATCAGCGGAGCTTTGCTCGCGACAAACGCAGCGCATTCGCGATCACGCTGACGGATGACAACGCCATCGCAGCGGCACCCACCATCGGCGACAGCAGAATTCCGAACACCGGATAAAGCGCGCCAGCTGCAATCGGAATGCCTGCGGCGTTGTAGAAGAAGGCAAACGCCAGATTCTGACGGATATTGCGCATCGTCGCCCGCGACAGTCCGTGCGCCTCAACAAGTCCGTTCAGATCGCCGCGCAATAACGTGATACCGGCGCTCTCAATGGCCACATCGGTTCCCGTTCCCATCGCGATGCCTACATCGGCTGCGGCCAGCGCCGGTGCATCATTGATGCCGTCGCCGACCATCGCAACACGGCGGCCCTCGGCGCGCAACCGCGCCACCACGTCGCTTTTTCGTTCAGGCAGCACGCCCGCCTCGACTTCATCAATGCCCAGCGTTGCCGCGACCGATTGCGCGGTCGCTTCGTTGTCACCGGTCAGCATGACGATGCGCAGGCCGCGTGCGCGCAATTCCTTCAGAGCTGGTTGCGCGCTTTTCTTGACCGGGTCTGCGATTGCGATGACGCCGGCCGCTCGGCCATCGACGGCAACATAGATCGCGGTCGCGCCGTTGCGGCGCTGACTATCTGCTTCGGATTTAAGTGGCGCGATATCGATGTTCGATTCACGCATCAACATATCGTTGCCGATTGAGATCTTGTGGCCCTCGACGGTGGCGGTTGCGCCCTTGCCTGCCGGCGAGGCGAAGTCGCTCACGTCGCTCATTTTGAGGTTGCGTTCCTTCGCTGCGCCGAGAATCGCGAACGCCAGCGGATGTTCACTGCCGCGTTCGACACTCGCCGCGAAGCGCAGGACATCGTTTTCACTCATGCCTTCCGCAAAAATGGATACGACCTTCGGCTTGCCTTCGGTCAAGGTTCCAGTCTTGTCGACCACCAACGTGTCGACGCGCTCCATCCGCTCGGGCGCTTCGGCGTCGCGGATCAGAATTCCACTGCGCGCGCCGCGCCCCCCGCCAACCATGATTGACATCGGCGTGGCGAGCCCCAGCGCGCACGGACATGCGATGATGAGAACTGTCACAGACGCAACCAACGCATAAGTAAAGCGCGGTTCTGGCCCGAACATTGCCCAAGCGGCAAACGCAACGATCGCTGCAGCAATCACCGCAGGCACGAACCAACCCGCTACCTGATCGGCAAGGCGTTGCACCGGAGCGCGAGAACGCTGCGCCCGCCCCACCAGATCGACGATGCGGGCCAGCATGGTGTCGCGCCCGATTTTTTCTGCGCGCATGACCAGACCACCGCTCTGGTTGACTGTGCCGCCGATCATCCGCGCGCCGATATTTTTCGCGACGGGCATGGATTCGCCGGTCACGAGCGATTCATCGACCAGCGATGAACCTTCGGTCACGACACCATCAATCGGAATTTTTTCGCCGGGCCGGACGCGCAGAAGATCGCCGACTACAATTGCATCGATGGAAATGTCCTCGTCGCCGTTTTTCATCACGCGCCGCGCGGTCGTCGGTGCAAGGCCAAGCAGTGCACGGATCGCGCCGGATGTATTCTCGCGCGCGCGCAATTCGAGCACCTGGCCGAGCAGAACTAAAACTGTAATGACTGCCGCCGCCTCGAAATACACCCCGACCGCGCCGTGCATGTCGCGAAACGCTTGCGGAAATATCTGCGGGGCCAGCGTTGCGGTCACGCTGTATACGTAAGCGACGCCGGTCCCCATCGCGATCAGCGTGAACATGTTGAGATTGCGCGTGAGCAGCGAATTCCAACCGCGCACGAAGAACGGCCACCCGCCCCACAGCACAACCGGCGTTGCAAGCGCAAACGAAATCCAGTTGGCTGTTTGCGGCGGCAGCAAATGCATGCCGAAGAGATGCGACGTCATTTCAAGAACGAAAATCGGCAGTGTCAGCGCGAGCGACATCCAGAACCGGCGCGTCATGTCGATCAATTCGGGATCGGGCCTGTGATCGAGCGTGATCGTCTCGGGCTCAAGTGCCATTCCGCATTTCGGGCAACTTCCGGGACCGATCTGTCGCACTTCGGGGTGCATTGGGCAGGTGTAGATTGCGTCGAGCGGAGCATCGGCTTCGTGAGCTTGATGCGCGTTATCGTGCTTCGGCGCGAGGAATTTCTCGGGCTCCGCCTCGAAGCGCGCTTTGCAACGGTCCGAACAGAAAAAATACTCGGTCCCTTTGTACGTGAAGCGACGTTTCGACTTAACCGGATCGACGTTCATCCCGCAAACGGGATCGGAATGTTTCGTCGGATGAATGTGCGCCATGGCTTCGTTCCGCTTGAACTATATACCCTCTGGGGGTATATGGAACATATGAGAAAAGACATCAAGGCGTCCTGTCTCAAGCGCCTGAACCGGATCGAAGGCCAAGTCCGCGGGATCGCTGGCATGGTGGATGACGATCGTTATTGCATCGACGTCGTGACGCAAATCTCCGCAGCGCGTGCAGCGCTGCGGCGTGTCGAGGAAGAAATCCTGCGCGACCACGTCGCACACTGCGTCGAGCATGCGCTCGCATCGGGCAATCGCGCGGATCAACGGCGCAAGATTGCTGAACTCATGGAAGTCGTTGGCCGCGCCGAACGTTAGCGACCTTTGGTCTCAGGGTCGGAGCGAATGCGCCCGACAGGTGGAAATCCCGAAAATCGAATAGGCAGGACATGCAGCGAAAATCCCCGTTAGCAGGGGAATAACGCCGATGTAGCCAATCCAATTCCAGCCCGTCTGCGGAAACCCGACCGGAACAGCGAACGCGAGCAACAGCAAACCTGCGATAACCCGAACAATTCGATCGACCGTTCCAACATTGCTCATGGGAAATGCCCTTCGTTGCAGAGAGCTGAATCTGAACCAGATGGAGCACGCAGCGCGCGTAACAGCATTGATCGAAATCAACGCTTTGCAAAAACATCCCGTTGATCTGAGGGAGTGGTACAGTTGGGTGGGCTCGAACCACCGACCTCCGGATCCACAATCCGGCGCTCTAACCAACTGAGCTACAACTGCACATTCGTGGACAAGACCGCGCGAACCAAAAAGCCCCGCGATTTCGCGGGAAACTAGGTGCAACGCCCCACTTTGGCAAGCCGTGAACAGCTAACAAAAAGCCCGGACTTGCGTCCGGGCTCTCGTCAATTTCTGCACGAAAATCGCGCTAAATCAGGCGCCGATCTTGAAGGTTTTCTCAGCGTTGGCCTTGATCGGCTCGACG
>JAPLPA010000440.1 GCA_026400415.1 Afipia sp.
GAATAAACCACTGCGCAGGTAGGAACCACTTTGGTTCGCGCCAGAGACGGGCAAAACTTCGTCGATTGTGCTGAGGGTTTTTTGAGCGACACACGCGTTGAGCGACGACTGGCCGCCTACCCATGGATTTTGAAACCTATTCCCGATCGAAGCGGGCCGACTATGCGGCTCTGGCCGATGTTGTCGCCGGGATTCTTCGAGCCGCGATCGACGCATATCCGGTACCGCTTCGGCTGCAACTTGCACAATCCCGAGCGAAGGACTCCGACTCCCTAAAGAAGAAGCTGGAGGAGCGCGGGAAGCTTGAGACCACGACGCTGGCTGAAGACATTAAAGACCTCGCCGGTTGCCGCCTGATATTCTATTCGAATTCGGACGTCAGCCGCTTTCAGCAAAGTGGGATCATTACCGACAACTTCGACGTCGATTGGGGCCGTACGAAGATCCACTATCCGGTGCCCGGTGACAGCGACCCAAAGAATCTTTTCATCTCTGACAACTTTGTTGTGTCGCTGAAGGAAGACCGGACAAAGCTTGCTGAGTACGCGCGCTTTGCGGGTCTCGCTTGCGAGGTGCAGGTTCAGACGACGCTGAACCACACGTGGTCCGAAATGGTCCACGATATTCTCTACAAGAAACCCAAGCTGGCAGGCTTCGGCGGAAAGCTCTTCGAGGCGATCGAGAAGCGCTTCGAGACGATCATGAAGACGTACTTGCTTCCGGCCGGCTATGAATTCCAAAAGGCACTTAGCGACTACGACCGATTGTTGAGCGGCAAAGAGCTATTCGACCGCGGCGCGCTGAAGGCACTCGCGGATTGCGATGATAACAATGCGCGGCTGGAGCTTCTTGAGCGCTTCCGCGACTATGTGCTGCCCAATTACGATGATCACGAGAGCGTCTATCCCGAGATAAAGAACAGCATCATCGCGGCGGTAAAAGCCGCGCGCCTGACGAAACCGCGAGAGATCAAGACGCCGGGCGGCAATTTTCCGGGTGTGAGCCTTGAGCGCGTCGTGAAAGTCGCCTGCGAGATACTAGGACAGGTCCGGTACGTTTCCACTGAGGGTACGTTTGACGCGGTTTGCGAAGTATTTCCCGGTGCGGTCCATGATGACGAACGCAAGCACCTCCTCGATCTTGTCCATCAGCTCGCGCACCATGAAATGGACATATGGAAGCAAGCTGGCCCAGCAGTGCAGATGGCGCTCGTACGAAAAGTGCGTGACTTTGACAGCGATCGCATGCCGGTGCTGCCAGTGCTTCTCAAAGTACTCGAAGACGCTCTAAACACCGAAATACAGGGCACTACCAGTACCTACGACACCATGACGTTCCATCGCGGCTCGGTCGTCGCGAGCGATGCGCTGCGCGCGATGCGCGGGGAGGCGATAGATATCCTTTCCAAATTCTATCGAGAAGCCGGCTCGGCAGATGAGAAGGGGTTGATCAAGCGGGGCCTCTTTGCCGCCACGGCAATGCCGATATCGACGAACTACTCGAATCAATTGCTTGCCGATATCCTCAACGATAGCGCTCGCATTGTTGAGTTCTTCGGTGATGTTGCCGGGACTGGCGACTACGAAATTATCCAAAGCATCCAGCGCAAGCTGCTATTCATGCATCGCCGGAACAAGGGAGTTCGTGTCGCCAAGGATGTCGATGCTGCGGTTCTTGCCGCTGCGGAGCGGTTGGAGACGAGTATTCGAGCATTTCGTGCGCGGGCAGAGAGCAACTCGGGATTTTTAATTTACAACACCCTCGTGGGGTTTGAGTGCGTCTTTCCCCCGATGTGGGACTGGGACGGCCTACGCTATGAAGAAGAGCGGGAGTATCGTAACAAGCGCATCGACGAGCTGGTAGATGAGGTCACCGAGCAGAACGCCGACGATTGGTTCGCGATCATCAATCGCTGCGCGCAGACAAGGTCGGATGATCTCGCGACGTTCCCTAGTTTCGGGGAGTTTCTGCAGCGGCTTGGCCGTAAGAAACCGTCGATCATGCTTGGCTTCGTCGACAAGGTGGAAAAGCCGCTGACTGGATTTCTCGGCATCATGCTGTCGGGGTTGGCACAGAGCGACCAATCCGCCGAGCTCGATGCGCGGACAAACAAATGGCTTGCAGAGGATCGGTATCTTGTCGAGATCGCGCACTCCTTCAAATTTTCGCCCGGGTTCGACGGCGCTAAGCTGAAGCAACTGCTTGACTCCGGGATCAGGCTCGACAACGAAGGCGTGATCGTACAGGTGTTGGAAACCGCCTTTCGCCGATACAAAGATGGGACGAAGGCCCTCATTGCCGAAGTTCTCCTGCCTGGCATCAACTATTTCACGCAGAAGAAGGACGCGCGGTGGGTCAACCTCGCGTGGTTTGTGCCGAGAGAAGAGTCGTTCGTCTGCGATCTGCTGGACGACGGCGTGGAGGCCGTCCTCAAAAACCTTTTGTATGCGCCGCGCATCGATACGCACGCGGAATTAATTCTCATGCAGATCGCCAAGACCCGTCCGGCACGCGTGTTCGATTTCTTCGAGGATCGGTTGAAGTTCTCCACCTCGCCGGACGTAGTGGACGGCTACGACCCGATACCGTTTGAGTTCTATGAATTACAGAAGCGGTTTCAGGCAATTGCTGATCACGCGGTCGATACTGTCCGTCGTCTGTTTGTGAGCGGCGACTATATGTTTCAGTACACCGGCGGTCGCCTCATATCGGCGGCTTTTCCTACCTTCTCGAACGAACTCGGCCGCAAGCTGATGTCGCTTGTGGCGGCCGGCACGCACGATGACCTCGAATTCGCAGTCAGCGTCTTATCCGCTTACGACGGTGAGCCCTTCGTCGAACCATTGTGCAAAGAAATCATCCGGCACCTGCCGGCGGACGACAAGCTGCGTAACAACGTCGCGTTGGTGCTTGAGGCAACGGGCGTCGTCAGCGGTGAGTTCGGGTTGGTGGAGGCGTACAGAGGTAAACGGGATGCGCTTGTGCCGTGGCTCTCTGACGCGGATGAAAAGGTACGATCGTTCGCCGAGGAATACATAGCGAGCCTCGATCGCCAAATTGCAGCGGAGCAGCGTCGCAGTGAGGAAGGATTGGAGATGCGCAAGCGCCGCTATGAAGAACCGGAGAAGAAGGCAAATGAGAAGTAGCGTCTCGGGGCGTTGACCGCGATATGACTTCGGTTTGCCCTTGGTTCGACGCCCCGCGGGGGCGCGAGACGCGCCAGCAACGCGACGGTCACCCGCAGGAACGAAACAATGAGGTTGCGTCGCAGGCCGCCATTCCACAATAGAGAACTTACGTACGATCGGTGCCTAGCGGTGCCTAAGAAGCCAAAACAAGCGATTGCGGGCGCAGTTCAATGGTAGACCGCAGCTTCTCAAGCTGCATACGATCGCATGTAAGCGTTCTACCCTTAGCGTGGCCACATTCCATAACATCCGGTGGGCGAATCCTAGCGACGTCCAAGTTGAGCGCGACGATGACGGCATCATCAGGTCAATGGAAAATCCATTTCCAAATCCAATAGACAATCGTACACCAGATGATGCCGGCGACGGCAAACAGCACGGGATATTCCAGGCGGCTGGTGCCCTTGTGTGGCTTGTGTGGCTTAGGTTGTTTAGGTGGCAAGGGTTCGCGAGGGCCACCGTCGGTCAATTTTAATTTTGTCTGTTTCAATCGTCGCCTCATCGGCAGCGTCGCTGCGTCACTCACCGTAGTGATCGTCTCCGGGTATTTTCACGATTCTAGGCGTGGCGGGTAGCAGAAAAGCATAGTTCAGCAGGCCGAAAACCCGAGCGACCGACGCTGTTCAACCCACGATAGTGGAAGTGTCGATAGCATCTTGGTCAGGGTTAAGCCTCCCGGCTCTTCTCCTTTCAAGATCGCCTCGGCGATGTCCGGCGCCAGAAAAGCCAGCTGCAGCTCCTTGCGCACCATTTTTGGATGGGTCTTCTCTGACATCGCCAGTGCTTCAATCGTCTTGAAACGACCGCTGGTCAGATCCTGCACCCGAGCATGTGCGCGCGCCAGCGCGCGGACGAGCTTGGGATCAGGTTCTCGGTTACCTGCGTAGGGATGCTCAATCGAAACCAAACTAGACGCAGGAACGGACCAAGGAATTGTGAGTTCTGGTTTTTCGACGTCCGGCGACGCCTGAAGCCTGATGACTATTTTGGTCTTTGAGACGATGACGCGTTCAATGCCGGGTTCGATCAAGGCCGCGTCCGACAACTGCGCGTCGATCGGTTGACTGGCGCGCACCGCTTTTAGCACTGCACCTTCGAGATCGATCGCAGAAATGCGCGACAAGGAACCAGCTTCTGTCTTCCTCCCGCGCAGCAATGCTGTGCTAATATAGAACCGGTAGCGCGCGCCCTTCTTGGTCGAGTAGCTCGGGCTCATGCGATTGCCGCGGTCGTCGAATAATTTTCCCATCAATAGCGCGCCGCTTTCGGAGCGGCGGTTCTTGCGTATGACCGAGTTCGCGCTCAACCGTGCCTGTACCGCTTCGAAAGTTTGGGCGGAAATGATGGGCTGATGCTCGCCCCGATGCCATTTTTCCTTATGCGGTACTTCGCCGATGTAGATGCGATTGTTCAGCAAATAGGCGAGCGGGCCGTAGGTGAAGCGCGAAGCGACGTTTGATTTTTTGCCTTTGGATTTCTTGAGGCGCGTACGGATACTCTTTGCATCAAGATCCAGGACAAGAGGTTCAAAGCTGCCCAGTTCAAGATATCGTTTGAAGATGTAGCGAACTGTTTTGGCTTCAACGTCCCTGATAACGAGCTTTTTGTTTTCGGTGCGGTACCCAAAAGGAATGGTGCCGCCGGTCCATTTGCCCTTGGCGCGCGAAGCCGCGATTTTGTCGCGAACTCGTTCCGATGAGAGTTCGCGCTCGAACTGCGCAAAGGACAGCAGAACATTCAATGTCAGACGCCCCATCGACGTCGTGGTGTTGAATTGTTGCGTGACTGCGACGAACGAAATCGATTTGGCGTCGAAGGCTTCGACCAGTTTGGCGAAGTCGGCCAGCGAACGCGTGAGGCGATCAATCTTGTAGACGACGACAACGTCAACTTTGCTGGAATCAATATCGACTAACAGCTGCTTGAGGGCAGGGCGCTCAAGATTGCCTCCGGAGAACGCAGGGTCATCATACCGTTGCGCGAGCGCCTTCCAGCCTTGTGAGGTCTGACTCTTTACGTAGGCCTCGCAAGCTTCGCGTTGGGCATCGAGCGAATTGAACTCCAACTCAAGTCCATGTTCGGTCGATTTGCGGGTGTAAATCGCACAGCGGAATTGCTTCTGCGCGGCGTTCATTTCGTGGCAACGCTGCTGAACTTGCCGGATTTAGTCGGAGCCGGCCTTAGTCCGAAGAACCGTGGGCCGTTCCATCTGCTGCCAGCAATTGAAGACGCTATCTCCGAGAGATTGCCATAAGTGGTGCCTCGGTATGCGAACCCCTCCGCCAAAACTGTAACCCGATGACTGGTGCCCTTCCATTCGCGAACGAGTACGGAGCCGGGTTTAATGCGCCTTGCAATCTCGACGTTGCCGGACGGTTGTGAGTGTACCGCTTTGATCAACTGGTCCAGCGCGCGCTGCGTAGGGCGGGGCAGGCCGCCATACGCTTTTTCCTGAATTCGTTGCGCGATGGTTCGGCGCAGCAGGTCCGACCCGAAGGCTTTCGGTGGGTCTGCCCGAACCAACAACCGGTGCCGTTTGCGTAAGTCGTCAAGAGATGCTGTTTCAAGTTGAGTCAATTCAGCTTCAATGTCGAGGTGCGCCGGCTTCGTCGATTTGTCGCGAGGCATCAGCGCGCCTCTGCGGTCTTTGTGATGCGATAAACGCGGTTGCCGTCCTTCTCCTCGGACACCAGATTGAGCTTAAGCTTCTTGCGGACGACACCCGCGAAGAACCCTCTGACGGAATGCGGCTGCCAGCCTGTTACCTTTACGATTGCGGCGATCGTCGTGCCGCCCGGTGCGCTGAGCATCCCCAGCACATTTGATTGCTTAGAACTAGATGTTTGCTTCGATGCCGTCGATCGCTTGGACGAACCGATCCCTTTGGGTACTTTTCCGGACTTCGATGGTCGCCTCGCAGCATTCTTCGATTTGCGCTTGGTCACGCGCTTGGCCGTGCCGGTTTTTGATTTCTTGGCGGACATGTTGGTTCTCTCCTTTTTAGCGACAGCATCATGAGCTGCCACTGACACTGCCCGGCGATGGAATGCCGGGCGGTGCTAAAGAGAGGAAACCGGAAATCAGTCGCGTGATAGCCGGTTCAAGAGAGATGTCGCATCATGCAACCGGCTGGCCTCATAGATCGGCTGTTCAATGTCCGTCGATATGGTCCGCCTTTGGCAACGCTACCCGTATCCGCGCAGGCCTCCGCTGCGGTTGCAATTCGTGCGGCTTCACTGAGCCGCGTTCGAATCTCGGTCAGATAAATTTTGATGGCTGACTTGATGATCGCATGGTCCATGGGCTTCTCTCCGTTTTGACAAGCGTAGTGACGCTCCACACAAGCGCGAAGTCGAGCGGATCCGCAGCAATCTTGTGGCTGTTATCGCGCAGTCAGGATCATAAAATGCTCAGGAAGCGTCTCGCGCGGCCTGAAAGGCGGATTTGCAAAGGGAGCTAGCTAGTGACCCGCTTGCGCGCCGACTTCGGCGGTTTTGTTCGCCAAAAGTCTTGGAATAGTTTTTCTGGATCAGCGCCGAGTGCCCGTGCAATCGCAACGAATTCGATCGTGTCGATGAGGCCAACTCGATGATACGCCGTTAAGCTAGGCCAAGGTTGCCTCCAAATCGACCTTGGTCCAACCGTTTCTCAAAAGCGGAATGGCGTCTTCCTCCTTGAGTGAAACGATACCATCCGCGCCGAGGTTGATTTGTTCACCGCTCAATGTGTAGAGCGTCGAGCACTGCGAATGCGCCGGGCGCTGAACACGAATATACTTTCCGGCAGACTTGTTCAGAAGCGCCTTGGCCTCCCGGCTGTAAAACTCAAAAACTCCCCACCCTGGAAAGCGGGTTTTTATCCATCCGAAGAATTGCGACGTGGAATCAACCTGATCGTCGTATTTGCCGTTGGGGAAGTTAGAGAGCTCGTGCAGGTATGCATCGAGCCAATGAGCCACTGAAGGCACAAATACCAATCCACTTTCGATATCGATCGATTGGATACTCATCCGCTGCTTCTTGTCCTCTTTTGGGATAAATCCCGCTACAGGCACGCCAGCCTCGCGCAGTTCCTGGATGAGGGCAGTTCCCGATGATTTGTCTTCAACGACGATTGCAGATGGTTTATGGCGCTCGGCTTGAA
>JAPLPA010000001.1 GCA_026400415.1 Afipia sp.
AACTTGCCGCCCCAGTCGCCCAACAACACGATTGGCCATTCGCGCAGATTGGGGTGGTGGCTGTCTCCCGAATCACTGAGATAGACGATGAGCGTGTTGTCGAGCATGGTACCGTCCCCTTCGGGAACGGCTTGCAGCTTGGTCGCCAGACCCGCAATGAGCTTCGCGTGGAATTGGCGAATGATCACGCGGCACTCTTCGGCCGACTTGCCGTTGACGCCGGAGCCGTGACCTATGCCGTGGCCGTCGATCGGCAAGCCGAGGCCGGCGTAAGAAATGTAATGCTGGCAGCCGCCGCCCGAGGCGAGCGTCACAGCATTCGTAAGGCCCGCGATCAGGGCGGCGGCGGCGATATCGAACTGACTTTCGAGGCGATCGGTCTCCACGTTGCTGGCGAACTTGTCGCGATTCGGGGAGTGCTTCTTCAGGCTCTCGCTGATCGCGTCGATCTTGGCCTGACGATTGTGGAAAGTCTCGAACGCTTCGAGATACGTGTCGAGCTTCTCACGCTCCAAGCCGGCGAGCCCGCCACGCACGCGGCGGACATCACGGGCCATGAAGTCGAGCAAATTGGTCTTCAAGTCGAACGCTTGCCGTCCGCCACCCCCCAGGACGCTGCCGAACAGCGACTCAAACGCCAGTTCAGGCTTGCAGAGGATCGGCAGCGGCTTGCCGGGCCCACTCGCCGAGATGCTGTAGTCGACCGTGATTTCCTGACGATTTTGAATGCCCAAGCCGACGTGCGGAATGACGCCCCCCAGCGCTTCGGCAATGATCGAGTCGACCGTTTGATCCATCGGCCCTTTGCTGCCGGGATAGCAGCCGAGACCGCCGTAGCCGGTGGAATGGCCGCCGCTGCCCCCTTCGCAAACGCATCCCGATAAGCCTTGCACCACGGTCAACCGATCGGTGAAGGGCGAGAGCGCGGCAATCGGATCGGGAAGTTCGTAGTCGGCGAGCGGGACATTGATCACCTTGTCACTACCGTCTTTGGGACGCTCCAATCCCTTCGGCTGAACATGGTGTGGGAACAGGCCGTTCGATTCCACCATGAACACGACGCGCCGCGGTGCGCGCCGCACGTCGCCTGCGGCGTGCGCGGCGAGCTGTGCGACGATCGGTTGTAGCACGACAGCGCCCGCGCCGAGCGAAACGCCTTTGAGAAAACTGCGACGATCATTCAGCGGAGGCATAAATGGTCTCGGAACAATGGTTCATGTTATTTCGAGCCAGCGACTGGCACGGTGCGGCACAAAAATGACTCGGAACTGATCAGTGACACGAGCAATGCTTTGTAACTGCCGCCGCTGGCGAGGTACGCCGCATCGGCCTCCTGCAACGTCTTTGCGTCGCCAGGCGTTTCATTGCGTCCCATCGTAAATCGAAATACATGGCGGATGAAAACCTGCCGCGCGCGATCGGAGTCGGCGATGCGGCGAACCAGCTCCTGAGCGTTTTTCACTTCGCCATCGAGCCGCGGATCCCCGCTCGCGTCGATCCGGCCGGTGGTGACGAGCGGCGCCGCATGCTGGACTTCGCCGAGCGGCCTGCCGCGATCATCGACGTTCTTCGCCATCGCTTCCAAATCGCGTACGAGTTCCGCGGTGCGCGCCTTGCCAAAATGATCCAGTTGCTCGAACGGCAAACCGAGTTCATCCATTCGCTGATGGCATTTCCAGCACGCCTCGGCGCGAGTCACCTTCAGGCGGTCGCGCAGCGTGCGGTGCGGGTCGCCGGGAACCTGGGCCACCATGCCCAACGGCAAATCGGGCACGCGACCTCCCAACAGCCGCTCGCGAATCCACCACCCGCGGCGCACCGGATCGTTGTCGAAATTCGTCGACCAGGCGACGAGCCAACTCGGCTGCATCAAAATACCGATGCGATCGTTCGGTAAAGCGACCGGTTGCTGATCGGTCCATTCGTCAATACCGTAAACCGCATCGGGATGCTTCAGCCCTTTGTCGTTGATCACATGCGCCTCTCGCCCGCGCTTGTACGATTTTTCGCGAGTACGTTTGGCGTAATGCACGCCGCAATTGACAAATGACTTGGTGGTCGTCAGCAATTGGCGGAAAACGTCTTTGTCTTGATCCAGAAGATAGGCGGTGAGCTGGTCGGTGTCTGCGACCATTTGATCGGGCGCATGGAGTACGTCACGCGGCTTGTCCTTGAAGACTTCGGTGGCATTGTGATATCCGAAGTATTCGCGGAAAAACTGTAACATGTGCGGTTTTTCGAACTTGGGATCGGCCAGCATCCGCCGCACATGTTCGGCGACGGACTCGCGGGTCGTCAATTCGTCCTTTTCGGCCGCCTGAAACAGCGTCTCGTCGCGGCGGTCGGCCAGCGCCAAGTTCACGGAAAAAGCGATTTCCAACGACGAGAGCATACGCACACCCGGTCGCACTTCGGTTCCACGACCCAGCTCGAACCGGTGAGTCGCCTCGGGAGCGAGCAGCGGTGCCATCAGCATCGTTCGCGCGGCACCGGCCAGGTCGCCAACTTTGAGGTTGCTCTCGTAAAGCGCTAGCAGGTTCGCAACTTCGTCGTCGGTGGGCGCACGCACCAGCGCCAGACGGTACTGCGTTTTGATCGCGGTAACCAATTCGGCGCGTGTGGGGGCGAGTTTGGGGTGCAGCAGCGGCCTAAACTCGCCGATCGTGTCGTGCGACATGCTCACGCGACCATCGGGACCGGCCTCTTTATCGAAGTGAATCTCATGCACTGTTTGCGCGGCGACAATCCGCTCGGCGTTGCGCAGCAGCGTA
>JAPLPA010000112.1 GCA_026400415.1 Afipia sp.
TGAGATCAGCGAGCATGTGTTGCACCTCGGCGGCAGCGCGGGCATCGCGATTGCGCCGAACGACGGCCAGACCGTCGATGAACTGATCGCCAATGCCGACCTTGCGCTCTATCAGGCCAAGAAGAACGGCGGCGGCATCTATCGCTTCTTCATTCCGACGCTGCGCGCCAAGGCGCAGTCGCGCCGCGCGCTCGACATCGAAATGCGCCGCGCCTTCAGCAATAACGAGTTCGAGTTGTTCTATCAGCCGCAGGTCCGTCTCTCGGACGGTGTCGTGATCGGCGCCGAGGCGCTGTTGCGCTGGCGGCATCCGGATCGTGGCTTGTTGGCGCCGGGCGCGTTTATCGATGCGCTGGCAGCCAATCCGATTGCGCCCGAAGTCGGAAGCTGGATCGCGCGCACGGCCTGTACGCAGACTGCCGCCTGGCGAGCCAAGAGCTTCATGCTCAACCGCATCGCCATCAATCTTTTCTCGGCGCATCTGCATCATGCCTCGTTCACCAATGACATCGAGGACGCGCTGCGTGTCAGCGATCTGCCATCGCATGTCCTTGAACTCGAAATCGTCGAGAACGTCGCGCTCAACAACGAAGGCGCGGCAAAGCCGCTCCAGCGCCTGCGTGAGCGCGGTGTGCAGCTTGCGTTCGACGATTTCGGCACCGGCTTTGCCTCGCTGAGTTATCTGACGTTGTTCCCTGTCACGCACATCAAGATCGACCGCAGCTTCGTCGCCAAGGTGACGAACAGCGCACAGGACGCCGCCATTGTGCGTTCGCTGATCGCCATGGCGCACAGCATGGAACTGGACGTCATCGCCGAAGGCATCGAAACTGAGGCGCAGGCGGCATTCCTGTTGAACGAGAATTGCGAAGAAGCCCAAGGCTTCCTTTACAGCAAGCCGCTGTCGGCTGCTGATTTCGAGGCATATCTCAGCCGGGCCCAGTTTGCCGAAGGCGTTATCAAGGAAACCGGGCGTCACTACGCACAAGGCGCACGCGTTGCGGAAATGCAGCTGACCCCGCCGCGCCGCCGCAAGGTTATCTAGCCGCCGATCGCTTTGCGTCCGCCCGCGAGGAGTTGATCCCGCGCTGATTGACATTCGCGGGCCTGTCGCCACTTGTTTGCTGACGCATACCCTACCGTCAGCATCATGAGTGTCATGTCTGCCAATTCGTCTGCAAACCCTGCCATTGCCGTCGAAAATCTCGTGAAGGTCTACAAGACCGGCACGGCGGTTGCCGGCATTTCGTTCGCGCTACAGCCCGGCACGATCACCGGGCTGCTGGGCGGTAATGGCGCCGGCAAGACCACCACCATCGCGATGATTATGGGGCTCGTCAGCCCGACCTCGGGCACCGTCAGCGTTCTCGGCAAGCGCATGCCGCAGGACCGCTATCAGGTCCTCCATCGCATGAACTTCGAGAGCCCCTATGTCGAGATGCCGCATCGCCTGACGATCCGGCAGAACCTCGACGTGTTTGCGCGTTTGTACGGCGTGCAGAA
>JAPLPA010000313.1:0-914 GCA_026400415.1 Afipia sp.
TCCTTCACAAGCCGTGAGAGGTTTGCATGAACTACTGGATTGGGGTCCCGGGCATCCCAGTTTCCGTGCGGGAGAATTCTATCAGACGTCCACTTGTCGTTATCGACGCTTATTGCCGTCATGGTGAAAAAAGCGGATTCCGCATACAGCTCGCCTGGCATTCCGCCTGCTTCACGTTGGAACGACGCGAACATGTCGGTATTGAGCGTCTCGGTCCCATAGAGCTTTAGCGAAAACGTATCGTCGTCATTCTGCCTGATGTAACCTTTACCGGTGTAGGTCACCGGTTTCCGGGCGATGTTTTGAACGAGGGTGATCGCCCTGCAATCAATCTGAAGTCTTTTCTGTCTGAAGGCAGCAACGAGGTCGTCGAAAGAGATCATGTCGGCAATCTCAGTTCTTGCGCAACGTTGATTCGATTGCCGGTCTGCACGTCGTTTCGATGGCGCTGACTGCGGCGTCAATCTGCCGAGCAACCTCATCATTGGCGGGATCAACGCGCTGGAAAATCTTTCCGCGCCATTCCTGATATTGCTCAACCTCGCCCGGCTCGCGGCTATTCCGCACTTCCTTATGGCGCATCAGGCAGCCGGTCGCCCACTGAATGTCATTATAGACCTGCCGCATTACATCAAACGGGGCGGCGGCATCCGTGCCGAATACGGCAGCAAAGGCGTGACGGCGGACACGGAAATGGCTCAAGAATTCTTCGTGCTCCACTAAGCGGCGCACAGGTGCAAAGTTTTCGTCCATCGCGATTTGGTCGGAAACGCCCTCCATGGCGCGAAGTTCACCAGTCATGATGAACGGTGCGCGGGCGCCCCGATAGATTTCTTGCACCCGATAGAAGTCGCTAAGTACCGCTTCCGCGAGTTCGGCGCGGCGCTTGCCGATAGCTTCCGCCCGCCACTTAT
>JAPLPA010000313.1:942-2263 GCA_026400415.1 Afipia sp.
CGGTAAGCAGTGATCGCGGCAAACCACGCGGCGACGGCGGTAGCGACCGGGCCAACGATCTTCACAATCTCTCCGGCCGATGCCCAGTCCATGACGCTTCTCTTATGTTTCTGTGATGGCCGGGCTCGCTGTAACGACCCGGTTTCTCGCAGGATTTCTGCTCCACATAGACACGCCCCCGGTGGCGTGGTCCTCCCTGAAGTACATTTTTGGATCCCGGAGGCGCAGCTTCCTCAATTCAGCAGTTATTCTCGGAGAAAGCCGTCGTAAACAAACGCGCCTCTGATTGTGCCAGCGTCTTTCTCTGTCACGCCTTGTTTGCGGACAACANNNTGTTGGCGGACAACATCGTACCATGTTGCGCGTACTTTTTCGGTCATATCTGAAACAATGGTCTTCGCTTCCTCTTCTTCAAGGAGAAAGCGAGCGTGCTGGGAAAGTAGGTTTTTCGCGCTGGCAAGCCGACCCCGATCGCCAACCTGCATCGCAAGGTCACGCTGATCCTGTGCAATCAAGGGCGTAGGCGTTAGGTCGTAGGCGGGAGACAACTGCCATTCGCGCTCTTTAGCAATAAGCGCATGATTGCGGGGATGATCGTCGATGTTCGAAATCAATGCGTTGAACACCATCCGCCGAAACAATTCCGGAGCGTCCTTTTTGGGTTCTCTTGTGATGCGGCGTAGTTCTTCTGACATCAAGACATAGGACCAGCGATCTCTTGCGCCTACGGCTTCGTCTGCGCGAAGCAGAGTAAGGCCGCTTACCATGCGCGATTTCGTGTATCCCCTGCCTGTCTTCTCGCGGTCAAACCGCTTCACAAGAAGCACATCTTTGCCGCCGACAGTTTCGATGCGGCTCGTGGCAACCCTGATGCCGCAGGACTTTGCAAGCTCAAGCATGGCGCATTCTACGCGCGTATTGTTCCATGGATCATCAGGACGGTTGAATTTTGCAATCCACAAGCCGCTATTATCTTCCACAACGGCCTTAGGACGGGCGCCACCCATCGAGGTACCGAGTAGCATGAGGTCCTGGACCTGTTCAGCTTCTTCGGTTTTTACGTCTTCCTGGCGCAACAAAGCTTCCGCAATCTCCTGAAGCTTTGCAAGTTCAAGTGTTTTGTTGAATTTGCGCCGCGGACCTGGCGGAGCCTGGCCTAGACCAAAACCCAGTGCTCCGGCACGGTCGTCAGCGGAATTTAGTAAGTAATCGAGTTCACCGAACTTCGTTATCCCAGCATGCTTTTCGATCACACGACGGCCCCAATTATCAGGCCCAGCGTCGCGCAACGCTCCGAACACTCCGTTCAGCCGCACGGTTT
>JAPLPA010000320.1 GCA_026400415.1 Afipia sp.
CCGTATCAACGAGCGTAACACCGGCCAGTTCGAGCGCACGCTCATCATTGCCGACAAGGGCGCCTATATGAGCTACCTCGAAGGCTGCACGGCGCCGCAGCGCGACGAAAACCAGTTGCATGCCGCTGTTGTCGAACTCGTCACACACGACGATGCCGAGATAAAATATTCGACGGTGCAGAACTGGTATCCGGGCAATTCGGAAGGCAAGGGCGGCATCTACAATTTCGTTACCAAGCGCGGCGATTGCCGCGGCAAGAATTCCAAGATTTCCTGGACGCAAGTTGAAACTGGTTCTGCGATCACCTGGAAATATCCAAGCTGTATCCTGCGCGGCGATAATTCGCGCGGCGAGTTTTATTCGATTGCGATCTCGAACGGCTATCAGCAGGTCGATTCCGGCACCAAGATGATTCATCTGGGCAAGAACACTACCAGTCGTATCATCTCGAAGGGCATCGCGGCGGGCGTCTCACAGAACACCTATCGCGGACTTGTCACGGCGCACAAGAAAGCAACGAATGCGCGCAACTTTACCGCCTGCGACTCGCTGCTGATCGGCGACAAATGCGGCGCGCATACCGTGCCCTACATCGAAGCCAAGAATTCGTCGGCGCTGTTCGAGCACGAAGCCACCACGTCGAAGATTTCAGAAGATATTTTGTTTTATTGCGTGCAGCGCGGCCTTTCGCAGGAAGAAGCGGTGGCTCTGGTCGTCAACGGCTTCGTCAAGGACGTGCTGCAGCAATTGCCGATGGAATTTGCGGTCGAGGCGCAGAAGCTGATCTCGATCTCGCTGGAAGGAAGTGTTGGATGACCGCGTTGTTGGAAGTCAAAGGCCTCAAGGTTCAGGTTGAAGACAACGAGATCTTGCACGGTCTCGACCTCACAGTGAATCAGGGCGAAGTCCATGCCATCATGGGACCGAATGGTTCGGGCAAGTCGACGCTGTCACACGTCATCGCCGGCAAGCCGGGTTATGAAGTGACCGGCGGCGAAATCCTATTCAAGGGTGAAGACCTCTTGGAGATGGATCCCAACGAACGCTCCGCCAAGGGCGTTTTTCTTGCGTTTCAGTATCCGGTCGAAATTCCGGGCGTCACGACAATGACGTTCCTCCGCACCGCGCTGAACGCGCAGCGCAAGGCGCGGGGAGAATCTGAATTTCTGGTGCCTGATTTTCTGAAGAAGGTCCGCACCGTGGCCGACTCGCTCAGCATTCCGATGGATATGCTCAAGCGCGGCGTCAATGTCGGCTTCTCCGGCGGCGAAAAGAAGCGCAACGAGATTTTGCAGATGGCGCTGTTTCAACCGAGCCTTTGCATCCTTGATGAAATGGATTCTGGACTCGATATCGATGCTCTTCGCGTCGCAGCCGATGGCGTCAATGCACTGCGCTCATCGGAGCGCGCGATGGTTGTCATCACACATTATCAGCGGCTGCTGAATTACATCGTGCCGGATTTCGTCCACGTCATGTCCAAGGGCCGTGTCGTGAAAAGCGGCGGCAAGGAACTGGCGCTGGAGCTGGAGAAATCCGGTTACGCGCAATTCGAAGACAAGGCAGCGTAAATTCCGATGAACGTGGTAGTCGCAAAAACCAATAATGCGCAGGCGCTCGGCGATGTGTTCGCCATCGCACGTGACCGGCTGCCGGGCAAGGGCGCAGTTGCTGCCGCACGGCAAAAGGCATTCGAGACATTTGAACGCACAGGTCTGCCGCATCGGCGGATGGAAGATTGGAAATATACCGATCTGCGCATGTCGATGCGTGACGTGCTGCCGCTTGCTGTGGCTCCGGATCACGCGGCATTCGCATTGGCCGAAGACGCGCTGAAGCTGTTCGATGAAGACAGTGCCCGCCGCCTCGTTCTGGTCGATGGTGTTTTTGCGCCGCAGTTTTCCAATGTCGCCAAGCTCGAAAAAGGGCTGACAATCCGCACGCTGCGCGATGTGCTGGAAACCGGAAGTGAAGCGGTACGAGCACGGCTTTTGCCGGCGACGCAGGCTGGCGATCCGATGATTGCACTCAATGCCGCGATGATGACGGACGGTGTTGTTATCGAAATCGCCGAGGGCATCGAGATCAAGCAGTCGCTTCAGATCATTCACGTGGCGACCGCAAAGGCGACCTCTGCTTTCACCCGATCTCTTTTCACGCTGGCAAACAATGCGAAAGCTACTTTGATAGAGCGAGTTGCTCACCTACCCAGGCTTTGACGCCTTCGGCATCAAGCGTTGAACCGGGTTTGAGCACGACGCATGATGCGGTAGTTATCAGCATCGGCGATCACGCGCGTCTTGATCATGTTCGCCTGATGGAAGATGCGCGCGACGCCTTCAACATCTCGACCGCCTTTGTGACGGTGGGTGCGCATTCGCATTTCAACACGTTCAATATGACATCCGGCGGCAATGTCAGCCGGTATCAAGGCTTCATCAAATGTGCGGGCGAACACTCCCACATTGCCACAAATGGCGTGAACCTTCTGAACGGCACGCAGCACGGCGACACGACGCTGTTCCTCGATCATGCGGTGCCGAATTGCTCGAGCAATGAAGTGTTTCGTGCCGTGCTCGACGATCGCGGACATTCAGTGTTTCAGGGCCGCATCATCGTGCAGCCGGACGCGCAGAAAACTGCTGCCAAGATGATGACGCGCGCATTGCTTCTTTCGGATGACGCCGAAGCCGACAACAAGCCTGAGCTGGAGATTTTCGCCGACGACGTGACCTGCGGTCATGGGGCGACCACTGGCGCACTCGATGAAAGTTTGCTGTTTTATCTGCGTGCGCGCGGATTGTCCGAGAAAGAGGCGCAAGCCCTCTTGATTGCTGCATTCGTGGGCGAAGCAATCGAGTCGGTCGTCAGCGACGACTTGCGTGAAGCAGCGATGGCGACAGCCGAGCGATGGCTGGCGGCGCGGGGGTGAGGATGCACCCGGCGGTCGCAAACGGATCATATGACGTCGAGCAGGTTCGCAAGGATTTCCCGGCGCTTGCCTTGAAGGTTTACGGCAAGCCACTGGTGTACCTCGACAACGCCGCCACGAGCCAGAAGCCGGTGCAGGTGATCGCGGAGCTGACGCGGTTCTACCGCGACCACAACGCGAACGTTCACCGCGGCGTGCAC
>JAPLPA010000034.1 GCA_026400415.1 Afipia sp.
GCCGGATGCATGGCGGTGGATGTTTGCGATCGGCGTCCTGCCTGCGCTTGCACTTATTTATATTCGCCGCAGTCTGCCGGAGTCAGAGCTTTGGCTTAAGGCGATGAAGGAAATTGAGCAGAAAAAAGAAGGCGCGAGAGATTTTACTCTTGTCGAAGTCTTCCGCGATCCTATTTCACGCGGCCGTGTGATTGGCACTTTGGTATTGGCGAGCGTAACAGTCGCTGTTTTCTACAGTGTCAGCGCGCTCATCGGCCCACATGTCGGCGGACTAGCTGCGAAGCAAGGGCTTGTTGCTGCTCAATGGGCCACTATTAGCGTGATGATATATAACGCAGGGGCAATCTGCGGGTATATTTCAGCCGGCTTCATTGCAGATGCGATCGGTAGAAAATCATATATGGCAATAACGTTCTTGGCAGCGATTGCTTCCGGGATTTTCGTCTATTTGATGTCGGACAATCTAACCGTGACGCTGATTGGTATCTTTGTGCTGGGTGCCTTTACGCTCGGCGTGTTCTCGTGGATGCCAATTTATCTGCCCGAACTTTTTGCAACGCATGTTCGTTCAACAGCTTCTGGATTTGTGTTCAATCTAGCGAGGTTCGTTGCTTTTCCGATGCCCATCGTAACAGCTTTCTTGTTCTCGCAGCTCGGCGGTTTCAAACCCGTCATTCTGTGCCTAACGCTGTTCTATGTGCTTTCGCTCCTCACGCTGTTCTTCTTGCCTGAGACGAAAGATAAGCCGCTGCCAGGCGTGCCCTCTGCGAAGTAGTTGAAACCCCAAGAATAACCGAGAGCTAACATGGATCTAGAAATAGGAGGCCGCGTAGCAATCGTTACTGGGGCAAGTGCCGGTATCGGCTACGCGGTCGCGAAGGAACTACAGGAAAACGGAGCGCGCGTGGTCATGGTAGCGCGCGACCGAACCAGGTTGGAGGGCGCGGGAGAGGCTTTAAAGAAGGGAGGCGAAGTTCTGACCATCGCATGCGATGTCACCGAACAAACAGCCTCACAACAGATCGTCGAAAAAACTCTAGCCAACTTTGGCCAGATAGACATTCTTGTAAATAATGCTGGCCGCGCGCATGCCGGTGGATTGATGCAATCTACAGATGATGACTGGTCGAGTATGATCGACGTCAAGATCACGGCCATGCGACGGCTTTGCAAAGCAGTGGTTCCAGAAATGAGAAGGCGTCGATGGGGCCGCATCGTAAATATGTCGTCGATCGGCGGAATCTATCCAAACCCAAAGCTTCTGATTTCTCACGTCTTGAGTGCCGCGATTAACAATCTCACGAAGTCCTTGGCGCTCGAGATAGCTGGTGATGGCATACTGGTAAACGCGATTGGTATCGGCGCGGTCGCGACAGATAACTGGGCGAACAATATGATCCCGGCCTTGCGCCGCGCACGCCCAGAATTTTCAGCACTGTCTGAGGACGAGGTTTTGGCAAAAGTTTCTGCCGAACGCACGCCAATCGGTAGAGCGGGTGATCCTCGTGAAATTGCTGCAATCGCTGCATTCCTGTCATCTAACCGAAACGGGTTCGTTACTGGTGACACGATAGAGGCATCGGGCGGAGCCGACCGCTTCATGTAATCTGAGTTCGATAGTTTGTTGTCGAAGAATGGAGTCAGTTGGCTAGCTGATAAGCTTATTCTCGAAACCTTATCGGTCTCGTGTTTCGGTAGGTTTCGGTACGGATTCGCAGAATGAGCCGTTATGGAATGCGCGCTTGGGCAAATAAATCTGATTTAGCGAGTGCCGACTTAACCTGCGACAGCAGCACTTCGATCTGACGGAGCACCACCACAATCTGCTCCGCGCTGAATCTCTTCTTCGGCAACACCAAAGCTCCTTTCCAAGACATTCTCTGACATTCTCTCTCTCTCGTTGATCGGACGTGTCCAATACGTTGATCTTAATTCCCATGTAATGTCCCACGATCATCAACGCTGACAAGGATATCTGTGCACTGCGGGATCCAATGCAGCCCGGGATGGCACAAATCTCCAAATCCAGGCTTGAGCAGGTGCTATTTTTCCTAGAGTTAAGTCACGTGGCGCCTTGCGTGCTCCGGCTACGCGCTGCGCCTCCCGAGGTCAGTTGGGCAAGAATAAATGGATGCACTGAACCCCCGACCCAGGCTCAAGCCGGAAGCCGAGCCCGCACCGGAAACTGATCCGGCACAGGGCCTCAACCGACGCACGCGTCGCAATCTCGTGCTCCTGGCATGCTGTCAGGCGATCGGCCAAGCCTGCAACACGATGATGTTTGCGGCGACGGGACTGTCTGTCATCACCTTCTATCATCGCTCCGATCTTGCCAACCTGCCGGTCACGATGCAGCACATCGGCGTAATGATCTGGGTGTTCCCGGCGGGGCTGCTGATGCAACGGGTGGGACGGAGTGTCGGCTTTCGCGTCGGCTCGCTGTTCGGCATGGCGGGTGCAA
>JAPLPA010000188.1:0-9799 GCA_026400415.1 Afipia sp.
TGCCGAGCGTTTCCGACAACGCAAGAAATAGTGCAATCACAGCGATCAGTAGCGCTATCTTCTTGTTTTCACCGGACGCGTGCTCTGCGTGTTCAGCATGCTCCATGCTCTCATGTGCGCTCATCGTTCCAATCCTCCCGGCTTATTTATAGCCACGATTGACCGAACCCCGTGCGCTGCGCAAGGGCAAAGATGGAACTTATGAAGTCGGGTCGGATTGGTTTCTTTGTAAATTACCAACATGGCGTTCGCGTTCTATCGCGCAACGCAAGTGTATCGCTTTCATTTTGCGGAGAAAAATCATGCGTACCTTTTCATACTTAACTGCAGTGGCTGTGGTGTTGGCTCTCACCACGCCAACAAAGGCAGCACCATTTTTGGCTTCTGAACTGCCGAACTCTTCATTGTCTTCGATCACGTTAGTTCAGGCGAAGCAGGATGAAACGTTGAAGCAAAAGGTGAAACGTGTTTGGCGCAATATCGCCGGTACAACCTATGACGTCGGCTGTCCGTCACTGGCGATTGCCTTCACACGTACCACGTGCACCGAAACCGGGAAAAATGCGCAGGCCAAATGCATCGCGCAGCATCCGCTATGTCAGGTATCTGAGAAACGCTGACCGCTGTTACAGCGATCAAAACCTGCGCATTCGGTCAGGCGCGGGGGTGCGTCGTTTTATAGACATCCAACAAGCGGTCGGCATCGACGCCGGTATAAATCTGGGTCGTCGATAATGATGCGTGGCCGAGCAGTTCCTGGATCGCGCGCAAATCGCCGCCGCGCGTCAGGAGATGCGTCGCAAATGAATGACGCAACGCGTGCGGGGTGGCACTGTCGGGCAATCCGAGACCGCCGCGTAGGCGCTCCATGGTCAACTGGATGATGCGCGGACTAAGTTGTCCACCACGCGCGCCAATAAAGATCGGTCCATCCGCCGGCAGATCGTGCGGACACATCGCCACATAGTCCCGGATGAGTGCCAGCACATTTTGAAGCACCGGTACCATGCGCGTCTTGTTGCCCTTACCGGTGATGACCAGCACATCGCCAGCACCTGGCAGCGGCACGTCGCGGCGTTTCAGGCCCAGTGCTTCAGAAATTCGAAGGCCCGATCCGTAAAGCAGCGCCATCACGGCGGCGTCGCGCGCCCAAATCCAAGGATCGCGCGTATCGCCCGCGCGGATGTCCGCATCGGCCATCTGCCGTGCCGATGTCATTTGAATTGGCTTTGGTAAGCTCTTGCCGATTTTCGGCGCGCGAATTGCAGAGAGCGCTCCGACTTTGCCTTTGCCTTCGCGTTCCAGAAATCTTCCGAACGACCGCAACCCGGCCAGCGCACGCGTTAGCGATCGGCCGCCGATGTCGTCATTGCGCCGTACCGCCATAAAGGCGCGCACGTCGGTTGCTTCGATTCCAGCGAACTTCTTCAGCGTTACAAGCCCGCCCCAATGTTCGCCAAGAAACACAAGGCATTGCCGCAGATCGCGCTCATAGGCTTCCAGCGTCTTTGGCGACAGCCGCCGCTCGCTGCCCAAATTCGTCAGCCAGCGCGCAATCTCCGCCTGGAGGTCCGGGGCAACGCAGTTCAGGCGCGGATCGCGCGGTTGGATCTCGCTTGTGGTGGCGGCTTTGGCCATCATATGTCCCGTTGACAGGAATCGGTTTATCGCACCCTTTTCCTTACTCCTTCTTAAATCCGGACCAATACGAGCATGGCCAGGCGCGTTGTCGATGTTCTTGTGCCGGTGGCTCTGAACCAGACCTATTCGTATCGCGTGCCGGATGACGCTGATTTAAAGCCGGGAGATGTTGTCTGCGTCCCGCTCGGTCCGCGCGAAGTGACGGCGGTGGTGTGGGCGGAAAACGAGACGCCCGATCCGCGCCTTCACAACCGCCTCAAGGATATCGGAGAGAAACTCGACGTTCCGCCGCTGAAGCCTGAGTTGAGAAGTTTCGTCGATTGGGTTGCGAATTACACCTTATCTGCGCGCGGCATGGTGCTGCGAATGACGCTTCGCATGGGTGAGCATCTTGGCCCCGAGCGCGTGCGAATGGGAGTGCGTTTGGTCGGCGATCCGCCACCGCGCATGACGCCCGCGCGTGGCCGACTGATTGAAGCGCTGTCGGACAAATTGCTACACGGAAAATCCGAGGTAGCGAAAGAAGCTGGTGTGAGCGCCGGCGTGATCGACGGGCTTGTCGATGAAGGCACGCTCGCTATCGAGCCGATGCCGCGCGAAATCGCAGCTCCTTCACCCGACCCGTCATTTTCAGCGCCCGATTTCTCCGACGAACAGCGCGTCGCCGGCGAAGCGTTGAAAACGCTTGCGGCGAATGGCGGGTTTCATGTCGCGTTGCTCGACGGCGTGACGGGCTCCGGAAAAACGGAAGTCTACTTCGAGGCTGTTGCCGAGATCGTGCGTCGTGGCCAACAAGTGATGATCCTCATGCCGGAAATAGCGCTCACCGGACAATTTCTCGATCGCTTCGCCGCACGGTTTGGCGTGCGCCCCGTCGAATGGCACTCCGAGCTGACGCCGCGCACCCGCGCGCGCAATTGGGCGTCGGTCGCGGCGGGTACGGCGCGGGTCGTGGTCGGTGCGCGCTCGGCATTGTTTCTGCCATACGCCAATCTCGGCCTTATCATAGTCGATGAAGAACACGACCAGGCCTACAAGCAATCCGATGGCGCGCACTACCACGCCCGCGACATGGCGGTGGTGCGCGGGAGCATCGCTAAAATTCCTGTCGTGTTGTGTTCTGCGACGCCGTCGGTTGAAACAGAAGTCAACGCCCGCACGGGCCGCTATCAGCGCGTTGTCTTGCCGTCCCGGTTCGGCGGCCAGCATATGCCGCAGATTCTGCCGATAGACCTTCGGCGCGAGAGTCCACCACGCGACAAATTTATCTCGCCACGGCTTGCGGAAGAAATCCGCACCGCAGTTGACCGTAAAGAACAAGCGCTGCTGTTTTTGAATCGCCGCGGCTACGCGCCGCTGACACTATGCCGTGCGTGCGGACACCGGTTTTCCTGTACGATCTGCGATGCTTGGCTCGTCGATCATCGTTTTCGACAGAAGTTGGCCTGTCACCATTGCGGCTTCTCAATGCCCCGTCCGCATGTCTGCCCGCATTGTGCGGCGGCGGAATCGCTTGCGGCCATAGGCCCCGGCGTCGAGCGATTGCAGGAAGAGGCGGCAGCGCTATTTCCCGATGCGCGCACGATGGTTCTGTCGAGCGATCTCGTCACATCCATCGAGACGATGCGTTCTGAGTTGAACGAAATTGCGGAGGGCCGTGTCGATATTATTATTGGCACGCAACTCGTGGCCAAGGGCCACAATTTTCCGCGTCTCAACCTTGTCGGCGTTGTCGACGCCGATCTGGGCCTTGGCAATGGCGATCCGCGTGCGGCGGAGCGGACGTTTCAATTGCTCAATCAGGTGATCGGCCGTGCCGGCCGCGACAAGGGGTACGGCATCGGCTATTTGCAGACCCATCAGCCCGAACACCCAGTAATGCAGGCGCTGGTTGCCGCCAATCGTGAGGCGTTCTATGCCACCGAGATCGAAGCCCGCGAACGCGCGATGTATCCACCGTTTGGACGGCTTGCCAGCCTGATCATCTCTGCAGGTGATCGCCCGACTGCAGAAGGCTTTGCGCGGAAGCTCGCTTCTGCTGCGCCGTTCGATGAGCGCGTTCAGGTGCTCGGTCCCGCAGAAGCGCCGCTTGCAGTCATCAAGGGCCGTTATCGGTTTCGTATTCTGGTCAAGTCAGCGCGCAATTTCGATCTATCGAATTATCTGCGCGACTGGGTTGCGGTCGGGCCGAAGACGAAAGGCAATCTCAAACTTGAGATCGACGTCGATCCGCAGAGCTTCCTCTGATCGCAAAATGAAAAAGGCCGGCACAATAGATGTCGGCCCTTCAACGCAACTTTTAAACAACGCTTATTGAACTTCAGCGACGATCTGGCCCAGGCCTTGATCCTCCGTAATGCCGATTGCACGTGCGGCACCGGTCGACAGGTCGAGAACACGATCCTTCACGAACGGCCCGCGGTCGTTGACAGTGACCACGACGCTCTTGCCTGCGTGCGTGACCTTCAGACGTGTTCCAAACGGTAAAGTTCGATGGGCTGCCGTCATTGCGTCTTCGTCAAACTTTTGGCCCGATGCGGTCTCGCCACTAGGCTCGTCGTTTTTGCCGTAAAATGACGCGGTCCCTGAGAATTTCTGCGTGGAGTTGGTGGAGGCATTCGCGTCGCGCCAATCCTTGCCTGGACTGGCATTAGCGTCCTTGCGCGCGCCAGCAGCTCCAGCAAGACCGCCCACGGCGAGCCCGCCGCCAATCATCAATACCAGTAAGGTATTCCGAATCGCCGCACGAAGCCTGCTCCCCCGCGTGAGAGTGGTGATCATCTAGCTTGTCCCTTTATCGTATATCCATCCAAGGGCTGGCTAATTCTCAGCCAACCCTATGAGGCGCGGTGGATCTTCCAATAATGGGGCATAAAGGCGGCCAGATGAATCGGTCCAACGGACCATATATGTGGTCGAAATGAGAAAGATAAACTTAGATTTCAAAAAATTACGGCGAATAAACAAAGTATTAACTATTATATACCTCACTATACTGTATAGCCGCCGATTCTATTACAGAGCGCAGTAAACGCATTGCTGCCGCAATCGTTTCTGCCATGCAAAACAAGAATTGCTGCATGTGCGAAGAGGGTAGCTTAAGGTGGTTTAGGGTGGGCCACTTAGCGCCGTGCGATGCGCGCTTGTCATTCAAGACCCCATGAATCGCTCATGAGGGTTGTCATCAAACGCGAAGGTCATGCCGCAGCGATGGCGGCGAAAATCTCACTCTCTCGGTGAGTGCAGCTGACTGGTATAAAATTGCGACAAACCGGCTGCAGGCGTGGCGCTTTCGCGCGTTCCGTCATGTTGCACCTGCACGCGCGCTATGTTAGCAAACCCGCGATTTCAGGCCGCTGGGCCTCCCGCTCCGGTCAAAAATCGAAGTCCCGCTTGAATTTCAAGGACTTGGATCGCATGCAGCGATGGTCTTTTCCTTGAGCGTTCTGCAGCTAGAAGAGTTTGTTCGTGGCAGCTGAAGACCCATCCGTATCCGGTGTATCCGGCCGTTATGCGACGGCGCTGTTTGAACTCGCCCGCGACCAGAAATCTATCGACGCCGTCAAGGCAGATCTCGAGAAGTTCGAGGCGATGCTGGCCGACAGTCCCGATCTTTTGCGCTTGGTGCGCAGTCCGGTTTTCACCTCCGATTCGCAGACCAAAGCTCTCTCGGCCGTGCTCGACAAAGCCGGTATCAAAGGCACCGCCGCTAATTTTCTGAAAGTACTGACCAAGAATCGCCGCCTGTTCGCGGTGAGCGATGTTGCGCGCTCGTTCCGTGCATTGGTTGCCAAATTTCGCGGTGAAGCCACCGCTGAAGTCACCGTCGCAGAAAAGCTCAGCGACAAGAATCTCGACGCCTTGAAGGCCGCACTGAAAGCAGTGTCCGGCAAGGACGTCGATCTCAATGTGAAGATCGATCCGTCGATCATCGGCGGCCTTGTCGTCAAGCTTGGCAGCCGCATGGTCGATAGTTCGCTCCGCACCAAACTCAATTCGATCAAGCACGCGATGAAAGAGGCAGGCTGATGGACATCCGCGCCGCGGAAATTTCCGCAATTCTCAAGGACCAGATCAAGAATTTCGGCCAGGAAGCTGAAGTCACCGAGGTCGGTCAGGTTCTCTCCGTCGGTGACGGCATCGCCCGTGTCTATGGCCTCGACAACGTTCAGGCCGGCGAAATGGTTGAGTTCGAGAACGGCACGCGCGGCATGGCGCTCAATCTCGAAAGCGACAACGTCGGCATCGTTATTTTCGGCGCCGACCGCGAAATTAAGGAAGGCCAGACCGTCAAGCGCACCCGCGCCATCGTGGACGCGCCTGTCGGCAAGGGCCTTCTCGGCCGCGTTGTTGACGCGCTCGGCAATCCGATCGACGGCAAGGGTCCGATCAAGGCCGACAAGCGTATGCGCGTTGACGTGAAAGCGCCGGGCATCATTCCGCGCAAATCGGTAAACGAGCCGATGGCGACTGGTTTGAAGTCCGTTGACGCACTCATCCCAGTCGGCCGCGGCCAGCGCGAATTGATCATCGGCGACCGTCAGACCGGCAAGACCGCAATCGCGCTCGACACCATTCTGAACCAGAAGTCGCTCAACGGCGCAGGCGCACCCGAAAGCCAGAAACTGTATTGCGTCTATGTGGCGATTGGCCAGAAGCGTTCGACCGTCGCTCAGTTCGTGAAGGTTCTGGAAGAGCAGGGCGCGATGGAATATTCCGTCGTCGTTGCCGCAACTGCTTCCGATCCGGCTCCGATGCAGTATCTCGCGCCGTTCACCGGCTGCACCATCGGCGAATTCTTCCGCGACAACGGCATGCACGCCGTTATCATCTATGACGATTTGTCCAAGCAGGCTGTCGCTTATCGTCAGATGTCGCTCTTGTTGCGCCGTCCGCCGGGCCGCGAAGCGTATCCGGGTGACGTGTTCTATCTTCACTCCCGCCTTCTTGAGCGTTCGGCAAAGTTGAACGACGATCAGGGCAATGGATCGCTGACTGCACTTCCGATCATTGAGACACAGGCCAACGACGTGTCGGCCTACATTCCCACCAACGTGATTTCGATCACCGACGGACAAATCTTCTTGGAAACCGATCTGTTTTTCCAAGGCATCCGCCCTGCGGTGAACGTCGGCCTTTCGGTGTCGCGCGTGGGTTCTGCTGCGCAGACCAAGGCGATGAAAAAGGTCGCCGGCAAGATCAAGGGCGAGTTGGCGCAGTATCGCGAAATGGCTGCCTTTGCGCAGTTCGGCTCCGACCTCGACGCTTCGACGCAGCGTCTGCTCGCGCGTGGTTCGCGCCTCACTGAGCTTCTCAAGCAGCCGCAGTTCTCGCCGCTGAAGATGGAAGAGCAGGTCGTGTCGATCTACTGCGGCGTGAACGGCTATCTCGACGCCATTCCAGTTAACAAGGTGCGCGCGTTCGAAGACGGTATTCTGTCGCTGTTCCGCGGCAAGCATGTCGATATTCTCAACGCCATTCGCGATACCAAGGATCTGTCCGACGATCTCGCCGGGAAGGTCAAAGGCGTTGTTGAGACTTACGCCAAGACGTTCGCTTAAGCGCCGATCGGAGATAGACGGTGGCTTCACTCAAGGACATGCGCGTCCGCATCGCCTCCACCAAGGCGACGCAAAAGATCACCAAGGCCATGCAGATGGTCGCGGCATCGAAGCTGCGCCGTGCGCAGACCGCTGCCGAAGCTGCGCGTCCTTACGCCGAGCGTATGGACGCGGTGATTGCCAATATCGCGCAGGCTGCTGCCGGTTCAGGTTCGGCGCCGATGCTGTTGTCCGGCACCGGCAAGGATCAGGTTCACCTGCTGCTCGTCTGCACCGGCGAGCGCGGCCTGTCGGGTGCATTCAATTCCTCGATCGTGCGTCTGGCGCGCGAGAAGGCGCTGTCACTGATGAATCAGGGCAAAGAGGTCAAGATTTATTGCGTCGGCCGTAAAGGTTACGAACAACTGCGCCGCCAGTTCGAGAAGAACATCGTCGGTCACATGGACCTGCGTGCCGTCAAGACGCTGAGCTTCAAGGATGCGGACGCCATCGCCAAGACAATCGTCGGCATGTTTAACGCGGGCGAGTTCGATGTCTGTACGTTGTTCTATTCGCGCTTCAAGTCGGTGATCGCGCAGGTTCCGACCGCGCAGCAGATCATTCCGCTGGTGGTCGAAGCCAAGGCGGTCGATGCCGGGCCGGCAACTTCCTACGAATATGAGCCTGAGGAAGACGAAATCCTCACAACGCTTTTACCGCGCAACCTTGCAGTTCAGATTTTCCGCGCTCTCTTGGAAAACAACGCATCGTTCTACGGCGCGCAGATGAGCGCGATGGACAACGCCACCCGCAACGCGGGCGACATGATCAAGAAGCAGACTCTTATCTACAACCGCACTCGTCAGGCGATGATTACGAAAGAACTTATCGAAATTATCTCCGGCGCAGAAGCGGTCTGAGGAGAGGCACCATGGCATACGTCACCAAGGCTACGACTTCAGGCGGACGCAACGGACGCGCGGTGCTCGACGGCGGCGCGCTCGCACTCGCGATGGCATTGCCGAAGGATCTCGGCGGCGCTGGCGACGGCCACAATCCCGAGCAGTTGTTCGCGCTTGGCTGGTCTTCGTGTTTCGGTCAGGCGATTCTGGTTTTGGCCAAGAAGCACGGTCTTGACGGTCAGGCCGCGAAAGTTACCTGCGAATTCACGCTCAACATCAATGACGGGGCGTTCTCGCTTGCTGCTGAATTAAAGGTCGCACTCGCCGGTGCCGACAAGACCAAGCTGCAGGCGCTGATCGAAGACGCCCACACCATTTGCCCCTATTCAAAAGCAACGAAGGGCAATGTGCCCGTCAAGCTGACCGCAGTTTAAGAGTTTCAAGGAGACTATCCCATGGCAACACCAGCCAACCAGACAGGCCGCATCTCACAGGTCATCGGCGCCGTCGTCGACGTTCAGTTCGAAGGCCACCTGCCGGCCATTCTCAACGCCATCGAGACCACCAACAACGGCAACCGTCTGGTTTTCGAAGTCGCCCAGCATCTCGGTGAATCCACCGTGCGCGCGATCGCGATGGACACCACCGAGGGTCTGGTCCGCGGTCAGGAAGTGAAAGACACCGGCGCGCCCATCATGGTGCCGGTCGGTGCCGGCACGCTCGGCCGCATCATGAACGTCATCGGTGAGCCGGTGGATGAGAAGGGGCCGGTGAAAGCCGAAGCCACCCGCGCGATCCATCAGGAAGCGCCGCTCTACACCGACCAGTCCACTGAAGCTGAAATTCTCGTTACCGGCATTAAGGTCGTCGATCTTCTCGCGCCTTATGCAAAGGGCGGCAAGATCGGTCTGTTCGGCGGCGCAGGTGTTGGCAAGACCGTGCTGATTCAGGAACTCATCAACAACGTCGCGAAAGCGCACGGCGGTTACTCGGTGTTCGCCGGCGTCGGCGAGCGTACCCGCGAAGGCAACGATCTCTATCACGAGTTCATCGAATCCGGCGTGAACAAGGAAGGTGGCGGCGAAGGCTCGAAGTGCGCTCTCGTGTACGGCCAGATGAATGAGCCTCCTGGCGCTCGTGCACGCGTCGGCCTCACGGGTCTGACCGTCGCAGAACATTTCCGCGATCAGGGGCAGGACGTGCTGTTCTTCGTCGACAACATCTTCCGCTTCACGCAGGCAGGCTCCGAAGTGTCGGCGCTTCTCGGTCGTATTCCTTCGGCCGTGGGTTATCAGCCAACGCTCGCGACCGACATGGGTGCACTTCAAGAGCGCATCACCACCACGCACAAAGGCTCGATCACTTCCGTGCAGGCCATCTACGTTCCGGCCGACGATTTGACCGACCCTGCGCCTGCAACGTCGTTCGCGCATTTGGATGCGACGACCGTGCTCAACCGCGCGATTTCCGAAAAGGGAATTTATCCAGCGGTGGACCCGCTCGACTCGACCTCGCGCATGCTCTCTCCACTCGTTGTCGGTGAGGAGCACTACCAGACCGCGCGTCAGGTGCAGCAGGTGCTCCAGCGCTACAAGGCGCTGCAGGACATCATCGCGATTCTCGGCATGGACGAATTGTCAGAAGAAGACAAAATCGCCGTTGCACGTGCCCGAAAGATCGAGCGCTTTTTGTCGCAGCCGTTCTTTGTCGCCGAAA
>JAPLPA010000188.1:9813-18813 GCA_026400415.1 Afipia sp.
CAAGTTCGTTGACCTCGCCGACACCATCAAGGGCTTCAAGGCTATTTGCGAAGGCAAGTACGATCATTTGCCGGAAGCCGCCTTTTACATGGTCGGCACCATCGAAGAAGCCGTCGAGAAGGGCAAGAAGCTCGCGGCAGAGGCGGCGTAAGCGCGATGGCGACTTTCCATTTCGATCTCGTATCGCCTGAGAAGCTCGCCTATTCGGGCGAAGTCGATCAGGTCGATGTCCCCGGCGTCGAGGGCGACTTCGGCGTGCTCGCCGGTCACGCGCCGGTCGTGGCTGTTATCCGTCCGGGCATTCTGACAATCACGGTCGGCGGCAAACACGAAAAGATCATCGTGCTCGGCGGACTTGCGGAAGTCTCGGAGAAGGGCCTTACGGTGCTGGCGGATACCGCAAGCTCGATGGCCGAGCTCGACAAGGCAGCTTTCGCCGATAAGATTTCGGAAATGGAAGAAGGTCTGAAGGAACACGAAGGCAACGAACTCGACGATGCAATCACGCGCCTCGATCACTTCAAGCAGATTCAGCACGTTATCTCATCGACTGCGATGCACTGATATCGTTCGACTGAAATTCAAAAAGCCCTGCATTTGCAGGGCTTTTTTGTTGTAATCTACTTCTTGGAAAATTTTAAAAACTCCTTGACGACCCGCTCGTACACAGGCCGTTTGAACGGCACGATCAGGTCCGGGAGATTTTCCATCGGCTCCCATCGCCACGAGATAAATTCCGGCTTGTGACCGGCAGGCGATGTGACATTGATTTCGCTGTCCTTGCCCGTGAAGCGCACGGCGTACCATTTCTGTTTCTGTCCCTTGAACCGGCCCTTCCAAGCGCGCCCCGCAACCGTACGGGGAATGTCGTAGGTCAGCCATTCGGGAACTTCGGCGAGCTTCTCGACAGACTGAGCGTTCGTCTCCTCGTAGACTTCGCGCCGGGCAGCGGCCCATGTGTCCTCACCTGCATCGACGCCGCCCTGCGGCATTTGCCAGACATGCGTGGCATCGACGTGTTCGGGGCCGCCTGCGCGCCGTCCGATGAAAACAAGGCCCTCGGAGTTGATCAGCATCATGCCGACGCAGGTCCGGTAGGGAAGATCGTCGTAACGCGCCATGCTGGGAAAGCCTTTTGAGCCGTACGGTTGAGCGGAAACTCAGTTGCTCAACTTGATTTTGGTTTCAGCATCGCCGTTGTCAACGGCACCAGCATGATACCACGGCCTTCAAGCTGCTTGGCCCAGTTCCCGATGCGCTCGACGGATATCGGCAATGCGGACGCGACGCCCACCGATGTGCCGCGCTCCTTCGCCAGCGTCTCGAGTCTGGCCAATGCGCGGTCGATTTCAGCCGGCGTTGGCACGGTATCTATTCCAACATCGGCTTTGGCGAACGGCATCGCTTGTCCCTCGGCGATCACACCCGCAACACTGCGCGGCGCGGTGCCGTCGTCGAGCCATGCAAGACCGCGTTTTGCTGCGTCTTTGACGATGGGGGCGAGTGCCGCGTCCGTTGTGACGAACCGCGAGCCCATGAAGTTTGCAATTCCGATGTATCCTTGGAAGCGGCTCATATGCCACGCAAGACGATCCATGTTTTGCTCGGTGCCCAGTGTTGTCAGCAGCGTCTGCGGACCCGGATCGTTGTCTGGATAGTCGAATGGCTCCATCGGCACCTGCAGCAGCACCTCGTGTTTCTGCGCGCGCGCACGCTCCACGAGCTTCGTGGGGTCGGATCCATACGGCGTGAATGCAAGCGTGACGGAAGCGGGGAGCTTCATGATTGCGTCGGCGGTCTTTGCCGCACCCACGCCAAGCCCCGAAATGACGATGGCGATGCTTGGAGTCTTCGCGGCCAGCGCGCGGTTAGCGTCCGTGCCTCCAGCGTAAGCGCGGAACGGTTTCATTCCATCGGCAGCAATAGGAATCATGCCGTAGCGCGAGCTCTCAAGAAGTTTCGGATCGATACCCGCCATTGCGGGGGCGGCTTCGACATCGAGTTTTTCGCCAGCGCTTGCGTCGCTGCTTCCGCCCCCGACCATGACGTCCTGCCGCTTGCCGCTCGACCCGTCAATAATGGTGATGGTCTGCGTTGCGGCGGCGGGCTCTTTAGCTACTGGCTGCTGTTGCTGCGCCATTGGCATTGCGGCTTTTGGTTTCGTCTTGTCGCTTGGCATCGTCGATGAATCGTAGGCGACCTTGGCCATCGGCTCGCCGCCCATCGGATTATCGTTGAAGATCGCGAAGCCTAAGAACGTCACAAGAAACAGGCCGAACAGCACCGCCAGCGCCTGCGGCGCCGTAAAGGGAAACCGATACCGCCGCTTGCGCAGGCGGTCCTGTCCGAGCGGAGCGCTCAGATCGTCGGTGGTCACTGCCATCAACCTCGCGAATCAATTGTGGGATCTTATCACGGTGTCGGCACTGCTGGTCCGCATCCGGTTCCGAAAGGTTGGTTCCGCTGCGCCCACGCGCAAACGAAAAGGGCGGCCCGAAGGCCGCCCGAAATGTCATGCTTGCGATAGGAAAAGCCTTCTTGGCATCCGGCGGCACGTAGGATTGCGAACCAGTCGCCTCGTCACCCTCGGCCTTGAGATGGCCGCGCAATGAGGCCTCGCCCTTTGTGTTGGTGTCGGACTTTGCCTTCACGTCATCGGGCAGATCCTGCAGCACCTCGATATCCGGCGAGATACCCTTCGCCTGGATCGATTTTCCTGACGGCGTGAAGTAGCGCGCCGTGGTGAGACGCAATGCGCCATTGCCGGAGCCGAGCGGAATGATGGTCTGCACGGAGCCTTTGCCGAACGAGCGCGTGCCGACCAGCGTGGCGCGCTTGTGATCTTGCAAAGCACCGGCCACGATTTCCGACGCCGAAGCCGAGCCGCCGTTGATGAGCACGATCACAGGCTTGCCCTTGGCGAGATCGCCGGCCTTTGCGGTGCGGCGCTGAGTTTCTTCGGCGTTGCGACCACGTGTGGAGACGATTTCGCCGCGATCAAGGAATGCGTCGGACACCGAGACGGCTTCCTCAAGCAATCCGCCCGGATTGTTACGCAGGTCGATGATGTAGCCTTTCAGCTTGTCGCCGATCTGCGTAGTGAGAGCGGCCATCTCGCGCTTGAGACCTTCGGTGGTCTGCTCGTTGAAGGTCGTGATACGGATGTAGGCGATGTCATCGCCCTCGACGCGGGCGCGCACCGAACGCACTCGGATATTGTCGCGCGTCAGCGTCAATTCCATCGGCTTGTCCTGGCCCTTGCGGACGACCTTCAGCTTGATCTTAGTATTGACCGGGCCACGCATTTTCTCGACCGCTTGATTGAGCGTCAGACCCTGCACGGCGTCGTCGTCGATATTCGTGATGATGTCGTTGGCGAGAATGCCGGCCTTGGAAGCCGGTGTGTCGTCGATCGGCGAGACGACCTTAATGAGACCGTCTTCCATCGTGACTTCAATGCCGAGGCCGCCGAATTCCCCGCGGGTCTGCACCTGCATATCCTTGAAGCTTTTCGCATCCATGTAGCTGGAATGTGGATCAAGGCCGGTGAGCATGCCGCTGATGGCGGTCTCGATGAGTTTGGTGTCGTCCGGCTTTTCCACGTAATCGCTGCGCACGCGCTCAAACACATCGCCGAACAGATTGAGTTGGCGGTAAGTGTCGGCAGATGCCGCACGGGCGGTCGATCCGACCAACGCGGCACGCGGCTGGGTCAGGAGCAGGGTGGCGGCGGCGCCAGCGGCGACACTGAGTAGAATGAGTGAAGTCTTGCGCATTATCCGCGAACCTTTTCGCCTGCAGTTGCGGTCCACCATGGACCCGAGTCGATTGGAGTGCCGTCCTTACGGAACTCGATATAGAGTATCGGCTGGCTTGAAGCTGCCGCCAGAATCGAAGCGACTTGGGACGTTGTTCCCATTGTCGCGACCGGCTCTCCTGTCAGAACGAACTGGCCAATGTTGACCGAAATGCGTTCCATCCCGGCGATGAGCACATGATACCCGCCGCCTGCGTTGAGGATCAAGAGTTGTCCGTAGCTGCGGAAGGGTCCGGCATAGACAACCCAGCCATCACACGGGGTTGTGACCTGTGCGCCGGGCCGTGTTGCGACCGAAATGCCCTTTTCTTGGCCTCCAGCGCCGTCAGATCCGCCGAAATTGCGAATCTTTGTGCCGTTAACCGGCATTGGCAATAATCCCTTTGCGGAGGCAAATGCGATAGCGGGACTGAGCCTGCCGGGATCTTTCAGCGCGCCCAGATTGGGTTTGCCGTTTAACGATACTGGCGTTCCCTGGAGTTCGGCAGCAGCTGCGGCCTTTGCGGCGCTCTTAACATCCTGCTCCATTTTGCCGATCAGGTCCTGCAAACCCTCCGTCTGTTTGGACAACGCGAGCGCGCGTTGCTTCTCGGCGTCCATATCCTTCTCAACGGCGGCCTGATTTTTCTGACGTTCCTGCACCAATGCGGCAAGGCGCGTGCCGTCATTCTTCAGCCGGTCACGATCGGCCGAGAGACGATCACGCTCTTCCGAAATATTCTTGCGAAGTGCGATCAACTCGCCCAGGTCGCCTGAAAGCGTGACGGCACGTGCGCGCAAATCCGGCACGACAGCACCCAGTAACATTGCGGTACGTAGCGATTGCAAAGCGTCTTCGGGTCTGACGAGCAATGCAGGCGGTGCCCGCCGTCCGGCGCGCTGCAGGGCTGCAAGCACTTCGGCAATTTCCTCGCGGCGCGACGCAAGCGAGACGCGAATCTGCTGCTCGCGCGCGTCGAGCGGACGAATCCGTCCTTCGGTATCCGCCATCTGGGCCTCGACGTCGCGCACGCGCGCCGCAATGTCGATCAATTGCTGATTGAGCTTGGTGCGATCTTGGCCGATGGCGGCGACGTCGTTTTTAAGTTTGTCCTGAAGCTGCAATGCTCTTTGCTGCTGCTCGCGTGTATCCTCAAGTTCCTTGGCGCGGCGCTTGATCTCTTCGGGGTCGGGAGCGGAAACCTTCGTCACTGGTGATTGCGCGCGAACGGCGTCGAATGAGATCGGCAGCAACATCGCAATGCCAAGCGGAAGGGCTGCGGCGCGCAGCCTGCGCATCTTTGTCGAACTATCGTTGGCTGTCGCTTCAGTCACGGCCGTTCGATCTCTGTTAGACGCGGTGATAGGGATGGCCCGACAAAATGGTCGCGGCACGGTAGATTTGTTCCAGCAACATGACTCGCACGATCTGGTGCGGCCATGTCGCTTTGCCGAACGCAATTCTGATTTTCGCTTTGCGCCTCAAATCAGGCGAAAGTCCGTCAGCGCCGCCGATAAGAAAGACTGTCGGCGCACCTTCGTCACGCCGACGCCCAAGATGGCTTGCGAAAGTGGTGCTGTCGATGGCGTCGCCGCGCTCGTCGAGCGCAATGATGGACGATTTATCAGGAATCGTAGCGGAGATCGCTGCAGCTTCTTCGGCCATTCGCGTGGCCGGGTCACGCGCGCGGCTTTCCGGAATTTCATGAAGCTCGATACTGCGAAAGCCGATCTTGCGGCCGGTGTCGTCGAAGCGCTCACGGTAACGATCCGCAAGCTCACGCTCCGGACCCTGTTTGAGTTTGCCGATGGCGATGACGACGACGCGCATGCATGCAAACTATCATGCGTGCCAGCACATGAACACGCCGACGGCGGTCAGCGCGCCTTGGCGGCCGGTTTCCCCGAGGTCCACATCTTTTCGAGATTGTAGAACTCGCGGACCTCCGGTCTGAATACGTGGACGATCACATCGCCGGAATCGATCAGCACCCAATCGCAATTGGGCAGTCCCTCGACATGAGGGGCACCGATGCCGTTTTCCTTGAGACCCTTGGCGACGTTTTCCGCGATCGCACCGACGTGACGGTTAGCACGTCCGGAGGTCACAATCATGTAGTCGGAGATGGAAGATTTGCCGCGAAGGTCGATGGTGACCGTTTCTTCCGCCTTCATATCGTCGAGACGGGAGAGGATCAGGTCCAGAGTCTCGTCAGCGGCTGGCCGCTTTTTCAAGACTGCTTTGGGTTTCGCAACTGGCTTTGCCGAGGCAGATTTGGCCAAAGCAGTTTTGGACGCCGATGTTTTGGACTTGGACAATACAGATGTGGCCAGGGACCATTCCTTTCACTGTATCGCGAGCATCGAATCTGAACGCCCGCCAATTATACTACCCATGTGGGGTTAATGGTTTCAATCTTCCAGTTCGGCGCGCGCGAATTTGACGACTGTTGCATGAAAGTGTCATGCGGTTTTCCAGCTTCCATCGGGGTTCCGCAGGCGCGTCGATGACAGGTCGGACTTCAGGCCAGTCAGAAAAACCCATGCAGGGGCGTGGCGGTCGGCCAGCCTTCCTGCGCCCTGTTCGTCGAGGCGATAGGGCGCAAGCGTCTTTGCGGCGACCGACGACAATGCGCGAAAGCTGTCCGGCGGACGGTCGATGACGGCAATCGGCATCAAATCGGCGATCCTGCGCCAGCTTTGCCAATGGTGGAATTGCGCCAGATTGTCCGCGCCCATCAGCCACACGAAATGAACGCCCGAACAGCGTCGTCGCAAATAGGAAATCGTATCGTAAGTGTAGCGTGTGCCGATGACGGTTTCGAGACGGCTCACATCGATGCGGGGATGATGCGCCATTTTCTCGGCAGCAATAACGCGCTGATCAATTGCGGGAAGCGCGCTGGTATTCTTGAGCGGGTTACCGGGCGACACCAGCCACCAGATTCGATCCAGCTGCAGGCGTTTCATCGCGAACAGACTGATGGCGCGGTGCGCATCGTGCGGCGGATTGAACGATCCGCCGAGCAGGCCGATACGCATGCCATCGGTATGCAGCGGAATGGCGTGTGAGATCGGCGTATCGTTCACGGACATGCACTCACGGGCGCGTTTGCCCAGTGCCGTGAATGCGGTATTTGAAACTGGTCAATTGTTCGACGCCGACCGGGCCGCGCGCGTGAAATTTGCCGGTCGCAATGCCGATTTCGGCACCGAAGCCGAACTCGCCGCCATCTGCGAACTGCGTCGAAGCATTGTGCAACACGATGGCGGAATCGACTTCATTGAGGAATTTTTCGGCGGTTGCTTTGTCTTCGGTCACGATGGCATCGGTGTGCTGTGAACCGTAACGCGCAATCAGCGCAATCGCGTCGTCCACGCCGTCGACAACGCGCGCCGAAATGATCGCGTCTTCATATTCGGTCGACCAGTCTTCCTCGGTGGCGGGCTTCACGCGCGCATCGGCTTTTTGCACGGCGTCGTCGCCGCGCACCTCGCAATTGGCGTCGAGCAGCATCGTAACAAGCGGCTTGAGTTGCGTCGCTGCAGCGGCCTTGTCGATCAGCAAATTTTCCGCGGCCCCGCATACGCCGGGGCGCCGCATTTTGGCGTTGAGCACTATCGTCTTCGACATCTCAAGTGAGGCTGCCTTGTCGATATAGACGTGATTGACGCCTTCGAGATGCGCGAACACCGGTACGCGGGCTTCATCCTGTACGCGCGCGACAAGACTTTTTCCCCCGCGCGGAACGATCACATCGACCGAGCCATTAAGGCCGCTTAGCAACAATCCCACGGCCGAGCGATCGCGCGTCGGTACAAGCGCGATTGCGTGTTCGGGCAAGCCCGCCTTGCGCAATCCTTCAACGAGACATTCGTGAATTGCGCGACAGGAGCGGAAACTGTCCGAGCCACCACGCAGGATGACGGCGTTACCCGATTTCAGGCAAAGTGCACCCGCATCCGCCGCCACATTGGGGCGGCTTTCGAAAATGACCGCGACGACACCCAGCGGTACCCGCACGCGCTCAATGGTCATGCCGTTGGGGCGGGTCCAGTTCTCAGTCACGACACCAACCGGATCGTCGATGCGTCGCACGACGTCGATGCCGTCCGCCATCGCGGCGATGCGCGTCTCATTTAAAGTAAGCCGGTCAACAAAAGCGTCGGTTGCGCCGCCTGTCTTGGATTCTGCGACATCCTCAGCGTTCGCTGCCAAGATCTTTGCTGCATTCGCCCGAACGGCGGCCGCCATGGCGGCGAGGGCATCGTTCTTCTTCTTTGTTGGCGCGAGCGCCAGCATCCGCGCCGCGCGACGTGCACCTGCAGCGAGTTCCGTCATCAGGGATGGCAAATCAGAAGCGCCATCGAGAGCTTTGAGCGGTGCGGACATGACGCGATGATCTGGCTTTATTTGGCTGTAAGACTATGTCGTAACACGAAAAATCAGTGTCTGCGAGGCAGGGCAGGTATGGACCCGTACCGATCTGGGCCAATGGCCCAGTCGGCCAATGGCCTACCTCACTTCTACTTGGCGCTGTCGGTGTCGCGCGGGCCGCCGACCACAAGATCGTCTCGATGGATCATTTCAGCCCGCCCGCTGATTCCCAGAATTTGCGCCGCATCCGACGATGAGCGGCCCTTGATCTTCTCGGCATCCTCGGCGTCGTAGGCCACAAGGCCCCGCCCGATTTCATGCGTATCCGGCCCGCGCACAATGACAGCGTCGCCGCGCGCGAATTGTCCATCGACTCGAATGATCCCCGCCGGCAAAAGGCTTTTCCCAGCGCGTAACGCCGCCACTGCACCCGCATCGATTGTCAGCGTTCCCTTCGGCTCCAGCGATCCCGCGATCCATCGCTTGCGCGCGGTGACCGGATTGGCTGGTGTCAGAAACCATGTGCAATGGCCGCCATCGGCAATCGCTTGCAGCGGATGTTCGATCTTGCCCGAGGCAATCAGCATGTGGGTGCCGGACGACGTGGCGATCTTGGCCGCCTCGATCTTGGTGCGCATGCCGCCGCGCGACAATTCAGACTCTGCAGCGCCCGCCATCGCCTCGATGTCGGCGGTGACAGCATTCACAACTGGAATGAGTTTCGCGTTCGGGTTTGCACCGGGCGGCGCGGTATAAAGCCCGTCGATGTCCGACAACAAAATCAGCAGATCGGAACTGGTCATGGTGGCGACGCGTGCGGCGAGCC
>JAPLPA010000539.1:0-945 GCA_026400415.1 Afipia sp.
CAGACCCTATTAGGAAGCTAGAGGCCGCATGATTGCTCGGTTTGTTGATCCAATTTTCTAAAACGGTCTGACCCGTATTCGATCGCTTGACCGAGCGTTGTGCGATATGTATAGTCACTTTCGTAACGAACTTTCCTTAGTTTTCCAACAACGCTAGATAGGGAGATGGCAAATGCCCACGACTGAGCTGCCACCCGCTGGAAACCCGAAAGAACCGGAACTTCTCCGCGGTGCGCTCGGGCTCTGGGCAGCGACCTTTCAGGGCATTACACACATGGCGCCGGCCGCCGGAGTGATTCTTTCGGCACCTTTTATCGCCACGTTTGCCGGCCCCGCGATGGGTCTTGCCTTCGGCCTTGCAGGTATCGCCGCACTTTTGCTAGCAAATGCTGTCGCTCAATTGGCGAAGCACCTTCCTTCGGCTGGCGGTTTCTTTTCCTACATCAGTCGCGGGTTGAACCCAAAGGTCGGATTCCTTGCAGGGTGGATGTATTTTTTATATGACCCAATTGTTCCAATCCTCTGCACTGTGATCGTCGGTGGCTACGCGCAAGACACGCTTGCGACGCAGTTCGGTCTTACATTTCCGTGGTGGTTGTACTCGATTGTTGTCTGGATCGGCCTTGGGATCATCAGTTATCTTGGTGTAAAACCATCGATTCGACTAATGATCATTCTTGCTGTACTTGAGGTCGGTATTACCCTCGGGTTGTCGTTTTTCATTTTTGCCAAGCATGGCGTCACGACAGAAGATCTGAGTCTCGGATTTACCTTGAAGGGGATTACGGGGGCCTCCCCTGTCCAAGGTCTGTTCCTCGGATTAGTCTTTTCGATTCTTTCCTATACCGGTTTCGAGTCGATTGCGCCGATGGCGGAGGAGACGAGTAATCCGAAACGTACAATCCCGCGCGCGGTCATGATCGGAACCGCGTTCATCATCGGGTA
>JAPLPA010000539.1:958-4187 GCA_026400415.1 Afipia sp.
TCGGGTATTACGTGATCTTCGGTTTTGCCACGACCGTCGGATTTGGCAGTTCTCGTGTTGCTGCGGATTTTGCCGCTACTGCTAATCCATACTACGAAATTTCGACGTCAGTTTGGGGTCAAGCCGGCCCACTTTTGATTCTGTTCGCACTCGTCAATAGCGGTTGGGGTTGCGCCCTATCGGGACAGAGCGCAGTCGTTCGCGTCTACTACAAGATGGCCAAGATTGGAGTCTTCCCACAGGCATTCGGCAAACTTCATGCGACTCGCCGGACACCATATATCGCGATCATGGCACAGACGGTTTTCTCAATTGTGGTGGGCATTTTTTGTGGCATTACGCTGGGCACCGTCAACACGTTTGGGGTGTTGGGAGCGATGATCACCTTCGCGATGATCTTTGTGTATGGCTGCACGCTGATCGCGGTACCCGTGTTTTATCTACGTGAACATCGCGACCAGTTCAATGTGATCCTTCACGGAATACTGCCATTCTTTGGCATTCTCGTATTGATCCCCGTGTTCTACTACAACGTCAATCCGTTTCCGCCGATGCCATTCAGGCTGGCGCCAATCATCGCGATCGGTTGGTTCGTGATTGGCATTGTGCTTGTGCTTTGGCTCGCCCGTACACGACCGGCGCAACTTGAGGCAGCTGGCAAAGAGATTTTCGAGGAGGCTTAGTGTGGAGGTGCGCTGGTCCCATCTTCGGTTGGAAACTCTGGCGTGTGGTTGTAGGCGACGGCAGAGATGATTGTTGCCGGCCCAGTCGAAACGTTAGTAATTGGCGGAGGAGCATCGGGATGCGCAGTCGCCGGGCTACTTGCAGCCAACTCCGATGAAAACGTTTTGCTACTAGAGGCCGGGCCGGACTATGGCGCACGCGATTCAGGCCGGTGGCCGCAAGACCTTCTTGATGCCACCCAGAACCCCGTAACTCATGACTGGGGCTATCACAGCGGCGGCACGCTGCCCGATCGCGTCTTGACCTTTGACCGGGCGCGCGTGATCGGTGGCTGCGGTTCGCATAACGGTTGTCAGGCGATGATCGGACACCGTCTGGACTACGACGGATGGGCGGCCGCTGGAAACCCAGGTTGGGGCGCACAGGATCTCCAGCCAGTGATTACAAGCGTCTATGAGCGCCTACGCCTGAATCGTTACGCTGAAAATGAGGTTACGCCCTTTCAGCAGGCGGCAATCGACGCGATGGTGGCGTTTGGTCTACCCCGCGTCGCGGATTTGAACGATCTCGACCAGGACCTTGGTGTCAATCACCACTGGGCGAACATCGTTGATGGCATTCGATGGAACCCATCATTCGCCTACATTGATCCTGTCCGTCACGCGAAAAACCTGCAAATTATTGGTGACGCCCTGTGTGACCATCTGATTATCGAGCACGGCAGAGTGACCGGGGCCAGCGTGATTATTGGCGGGAGGCGTCAGGCGATCGAAGCTCAACGAGTGGTTCTCAGCGCTGGCGTCTACGGTTCGCCGGCGATTTTAATGCGTTCTGGTATCGGTGACCCCGCCGGACTCCATCGACATGCAATTCCGGTCAGGCATTCCCTCACTGGTGTGGGCAAAAACCTTCATGACCACCCTAGCGCTGATCTGCGATTTGCCGGCACAGACGAGCTTGTGGGCCGTTCTCGAGCATTTGCTGCATCGCAGTTTCACCCGGAAGAGCAGGTTATTGGCAAGGGTCGAACGCGTGAATGTAACGAGGCGTTCGATCTCCATTTTTATACCGTCGGAGGCGCTCGTCGAGCGGATCCCGACCATTTCAACTGGGACTTTAAGGTCGGTCTGATGACGCCCATGGCGCGAGGCACGGTGACACTTCGCTCGGCTGATCCGGGCGCTTTACCGTTTCTGGATCACGCTTTCCTGTCCGATCCGCGGGGTGCCGATCTTGATCGCCTGACGGAGGGCTTCGAACAATATGAGGACATCGTCTCTCAGCAAGAATTTGCCGAACTACTTGGGGATGAGGTTTTCCCCGGCCCCCAAATTCGTTCAAAATACTCAAAACGCGAAATCGTGGCGCGCACAGTTTCGCATTGTTTTCACCCTGTAGGAACCTGCAAGATGGGCCCTGCAGGTGATGTTAACGCTGTGGTTGACGCAAATGGACATCTTCACGGCCTTGAAGGGTGCCTCGTCGCCGATGCGTCGATTATTCCGGTCGTGCCCCGCGCGAATACCCACCTTCCTTCCGTGCTCGTCGGCGAGCGCATCGCCGCCGGACTGATGCGATGAGGATCGTTTGAAAACACGCAACGTGATCTGCTTTATGACGGCATCGATTGAGTCGAGCGGAATTCGCTCGTACCTACCATGAGAGGGAGCATCCTGTGAACATCGCTGATTTTCGTGGACAGTTTCCGATTACAAAATCCCGGGCATTTCTATTCAGCGGCGCTCTCTCGCCCGCATCTCTTCCGTCGACTGCTGCCTGGCACATGTGGTCGGATTGTTGGTCTTTGGATCCAAATCACGTGTACACCGGTGACATGATGCTGGGTGAGATGGACCGGTTACGCGAATCGTTTGCGCGACTGATCGGTGCTGAAGCCGACACAATCGCGATCACTGACAACACCTGCAGGGCGGCTAACATTGCTATTCGAATCCTGGCCCGCCGACCTGGCAAAAATGTCGTGATCGACGATGGTACTTATCCATCAAGTGCGTACCCCTGGCAGGTACGTGGTCGCCACGATGTCCGTTTTGTCGCTACAGATGGTATTGAGGATGCGGCCGGTGCGCTCGCGGAGCAGATTGATGATGACACCGTCGCAGTGTGCATATCCCACGTCGCGCCATTCACGGGTCGCCGGCATGACGTCCGACGTATTTCCGACGTCGCGCATGCACACGGCGCAGCGCTCGTTGTTGACGCTGCACAGTCTGTGGGTATTCTGCCGATCGACGTTGGCCGTGATGGCATAGATGTATTGGTAACGACCGCAATGAAGTGGCTACTGGGTACGCCGGGTATTGGCTTTCTTTATCTCAATGAAAACCTGTTGGCGGACGCTCCGACCCTCGATGTTGGTTATCTCGGCCTCGACGCACCGCTAGGAAAGTGGCCACCGCAGACTATGCCGGCGGTTGTCAGCGAGGCGAGAAAATACGAGCTGGGACTGCCGAACCTACCGGGAGTATTCGCGACGCGAGCAGGAATCGACCTGCTTCTGAGCGTTGGTATTGAATCAATCTTT
>JAPLPA010000154.1 GCA_026400415.1 Afipia sp.
CGTCGGGTCTCCCATCGGCGCCGTAATCGGAACCGGACTCCTCATTTTAATTCCGGAATGGCTTCGCTTCCTGAAAAGTATTCCGGGACTGTATCTCGCGATCTATGGATTGTTCGTGATCTTGATCGTGCGCTTTATGCCAGACGGCATTTGGGGATTTATTCAGGAGAGCCTCGCACGCTGGCGCGCAAAAACTCCACCGATCCTGACCGCTCCCGCGCTGCGCCTTGCGCCCGCGACCACAAGCGGCGACATGGTGTTGCAGGTCACAGGACTGTCCAAACATTTCGGCGGATTGAAAGCCGTCGACAATGTAGATCTGTCAGTGCGGCGTGGCGGCGTTCACGCGCTGATTGGACCGAACGGTTCAGGCAAAACAACGACACTGAACATGCTGTCGGGTCTCTACAACACGACTTCCGGCAAGATCGTGCTCGACGGCACTGATATTACGCACATGCCCGCCCACGAGCGCACAGCGTCAGGACTCGGCCGCACATTCCAGAACATCCGACTGTTCCGAACCATGACGGCGCTGGAAAATGTCGTGATCGGCGCGGAGCGTCCGGGAAATCTGCTGATCCAGAACAATGAGGATTCGTTGCGCGAACGCGCGATGTCGGCGCTGAATTTCGTTGGCCTTGGCCCACGTGCCAATAATCTGATTTCCAGCTTTTCCTACGGACATCAGCGGCTCATCGAAATCGCGCGTGCGCTGGCGGCCAATCCTGTCCTGCTGCTGCTCGACGAACCGGCTGCCGGCTTGAATTCAAGCGAGAAGGTCGATCTGCACGATCTGCTCAAACGCATCGCCGCGCAGGGGTTGACCATTCTGATCATCGATCACGATATGACTCTGGTGCGCGAAGCGGCCCAGCACATCACGGTCCTGAATTTCGGCAAGCGCATTGCGGATGGCGAGTCGCTGGCAGTGCTGCAGCAGCCTGACGTGATTTCTGCTTATCTCGGGACGGAGTGAGTATGGCGCTGCTCGAGATCAACGACCTGGTCGTCCGCTACGGTGAAATCGAAGCGCTGCGCGGCGTGACCGTCAAAGTCGAAGAGGGGCAGGTTGTCACGCTGCTCGGCTCCAACGGTGCCGGCAAGTCGACCACGCTGCGCGCGATCTCAGGATTGGCCAGACCGACAACCGGCGACATTTTGTTTGATGGCAAATCCATCGCGGGGCTCGGTCCCGAAGCCATCGTGCGGCTCGGCATTTCGCATGTGCCGGAAGGCAGGCGGGTATTCCCCGGCCTGACAGTCAAAGAAAACATCATGCTCGGCGCGTCGAACCGCCGTGTCGCCAAAGCGCAGCTCTCACGCGAGGCCGACGCAATGTTCGACCTTTTTCCGGATATTCGTGCGTTCGCCGACAAGCTCGGATGGATGCTGTCTGGCGGACAATTGCAGATGGTTGCGGTCGCGCGCGGGTTGATGGCAAAGCCGCGCCTGCTGCTGCTGGATGAGCCTTCTCTCGGTCTCGCGCCTGTGATCGTGCAGACGGTGTTTCGTATCATCGGCGAAATCAGAAAAGACACGACGGTCTTGCTCGTCGAGCAGAATGCGCGCATGGGATTGTCCGTCGCGGATTACGGCTACGTGCTGGAAACCGGACGCCTTGCGCTTGGCGGCAAACCCCACGAATTGTGGGGCAACGAAGCAATCAGAGCCGCTTATCTAGGCGGCCATACGAAAGTCAAAGCCTGAACATGGTGACACTCACAGTTAAGAAGCTCACGGACTTCGTGAGCGATATTTTCGTCCGCGCCAAATCCTCCAAGGAAGAAGCGCAACGGATTGCGCATTATCTCGTGACCGCCAATCTCACTGGCCATGACAGCCACGGCGTTATTCGTGTGCCGCAATATGTGCGCTGGGCCAATGAAGGCGTCATCATTCCGGATCAAAAAATCAAGCTGGTGGTCGATACGCCGTCAATCGCCGTGGTCGATGGCGGCTTCGGATACGGTCAGACCGTGACGCCGCAAGCCGTCAAAGTCGGCATGGAAAAATGCAAGAAGACCGGGCTCGCGGCGATGACGCTGAAAAATTCAGGTCATCTCGGTCGCGTCGGCGACTGGGCCGAGATGGCCGCCGCCGAAGGTCTTGTTTCTATCTTTTTCGTCAACGCTGCAGGCTCTGTTCTCGTCGCGCCTTATGGCGGCGTTGCGCGCAAATTGTCGACCGCACCCTTTTGCGTGGGCATTCCACGCCCTGGAAAAATTCCGGTGGTGCTGGATTTTGCAACCTCCATCGTCGCCGAGGGGAAAGTCATGGTCGCCAGCCGCGGTGGCAAGAAATTGCCGAAGGGCGCGCTGGTCAATGATGACGGTTCATTGAGCGAAGACCCGCATACGCTTTATGGTCCTTACGAAGATAGCGGTCCGCGCATTCATGCGCAGGGCAAGGGTGCGATCCGCGCGTTCGGCGAGCATAAAGGCTCAGGTCTCGCGCTGATGTGCGAACTGCTGGGCGGCGCACTCACTGGCAACGGCGCTACCAAGGGCGACCGGCGTTTTTCAAACGGCATGCTGGCGATCTTCATCGATCCGAAAGTCGTGGACCCTGCGCATTTCTTCGACGGCGAAGTCGCGCGCTATATCGACTTCTTCAAGGATTCGAAACTTGCTGCCGGCCACGACGCGGTCCTGATTCCGGGCGAGCCGGAGGCAGCGATGCGCGCTGATCGCAACAAGAACGGCGTGCCGCTCACCGAAGACACCTGGGGATCGATCACCGCAACCGCAAAATCGGTCGGTATCGACGACGCCGCGATCAAAGCCGCAACGGCATAGACAGCAAGGACAAAAAGAATGGCAAACAAAGTCAAGGAAATCTGGGCGTCGGGCAAAGTCGTGGTCAACGCATGGCTCGCGATCCCGTCGGGCTTCTCAGCGGAAGTGATGGCACAATGCGGCTTCGATTCGGTGACGGTCGATATGCAGCACGGCGTTCAGGATTACATGTCGATGGTTCAGTGCTTTCAGGCGATGCAGGCGCATCCGGTGACGCCGATGGTCCGCGTGCCGTGGAACGAACCTGGGATCATCGGCAAGGTGCTGGATGGCGGCGCTTACGGAATCATCTGCCCGATGATCAACACCAAGGACGAAGCCGAACGCTTTGTGCAATACGCGAAATATCCGCCACGCGGGACGCGCAGCAACGGGCCGATCCGAGCCATGATGTACGGCTCGGCCGGCACGTATCAGACGACCGCGAACGACGAGACGCTGTGCATTCCGATGATCGAGACCAAAACCGCGGTCGAAAATCTGGAATCGATTCTCGATGTAAAGGGCGTCGCGGGCGTCTACATTGGTCCGTCGGATTTGGGTTTCTCCTACGGCATGCATCCGACGCTTGACCGCACCGAGCCGCAGATTCTCGAGATCTACGACAACATCGTGAAGCAGTGCGAGAAGCGCGGCATCTATCCGGGCATTCATTGTTCGGGTCACGCGGGGGCGACGCTCGCAATCCAGCGCGGCTTCAAGCTGGTCACGATCATGAACGACAGTGGGTTGCTGGCGATGTCGGCCAAGAGTCACATTGCGGAAACGCGCAAGAACTCCGGCGGCAAGGCATAGCTCGGCGTGATATAAGGCGTCGATGCAAGGAGAATTCTGATGGCCCCGACGCCCGTGATCCGTCTTAATCCCGATGACAGCGTGGTGATCGCGCGCACCACGCTGCTGCGCGGTGCAGAAGTCGCCAAGGGCGTCGCTGCATCCGAGAAAATTCCGGCGGGGCATAAAGTTGCGGTGAAGCCGATTGCAGTCGGCGAACCCGTCAAGCGTTACGGCCAGATCATCGGTTTTGCAACGAAACCGATTGCGGCGGGCCAGCATGTCCATGTGCAAAACATCGGCATGGGAGAGTTCACCAAGGACTACGCCTACAGCGTCGATGTGAAGCCGACGCCGAATTTC
>JAPLPA010000475.1:0-1283 GCA_026400415.1 Afipia sp.
AACCTGTCGCCTTCAAGTAAGCCAGCCAAGGCGGAATGAAAAGGGCAGCCGGCACGAACGTGCGTTGCAAAATCACGGCCCCACTTGAGACCCACTTGAGAAGCACTTGGCACCCATGAATGGCTTGGATAGGGTCGGCGCATCATGAGTACATCTTTATCGCCCCTGCTCGCGCCTTTTCTATCCAGCGCTGCCATGCGGGCGATCTGCGACGACACAACGTATGTGCAGTTCATGCTCGACTTCGAGAGCGCACTCGCGCACGCCGAGGCGGCTATCGGCACAATTCCAGCAAAAGCCGCCACTACAATCGGCAAAGCCTGCCTCGCCAAGACTTTCGATATTTCAGCGCTTGCTGACGGCGTAACCAAGGGTGGCAATCTTGCCATTCCATTGGTGACGATGTTGACAGCAAATGTCGCCGAAGCCGACCCCGATGCCGCGCGTTATGTGCATTGGGGCGCGACAAGTCAGGATGTCATCGACACCGCAACCGTTCTGCAACTGCGCGCCGGAATCGATGTGCTGCTGGGCGACCTTGACCGCGCCATCGCTGGATTTGCCAAGCTCGCAAAACAGCATCGCGAGACAGCCACGGTTGCGCGCACATTGCTTCAGCATGCGCTGCCAATGCCGTTCGGCCTGAAACTCGCCGAATATGCGGGGGCATTGCATCGGTCGCGATTGAGATTGAAGCGTTTGCGCAAGGACGCCTTGGTGCTGCAATTTGGCGGCGCTGGGGGAACACTGGCGGCGCTCGGTGCCGACGGATTGAAGATTGCCGAGCAACTTGCCAATGAACTATTGCTGCCGCTGCCCGATGCACCATGGCACACCCATCGCGACCGCCTCGTCGAAGTAGCATCCGCTTTCGCAATTCTCGCCGGCACGTGCGGCAAGATTGCGCGTGACGTTACGCTGTTGATGCAAACCGAAGTTGCTGAGGCTTTCGAGCCGACGAACGACGACCGTGGCGGATCGTCGACACTGCCGCACAAACGCAATCCGGTATCCGCAACTGCGGCCATCGCAGCAGCCACGATGGCACCAAATCTGGCTGCCACGATTTTCGCGATACAAATTCAAGAGCACGAGCGGAGCGCAGGTTTGTGGCACGCTGAATGGCCGACGATGCCGACGTTGATGCTGGTCACATCCGGTGCGCTTGCGGCGATTGTCGACATCGCCGAAGGACTGGAAATTGATGTGGGGCGGATGCGGGCCAATCTCGACAGCACGCATGGCTTGGTAATGGCTGAAGCGGTGTCGATGGCGATTGCTGA
>JAPLPA010000475.1:1292-2080 GCA_026400415.1 Afipia sp.
ATGGCGCTTGCTGAAAAAATTGGCAAAAGCGAAGCGCACAAAATTGTCGGGGCCGCGAGCCGCAAAGCGATCGAGAGCAAACAGCATTTGCGCGATGTTCTGGCGATGGACAAACGCGTCACGGCGCATATCGACGCCGCCAAACTCAAAAATCTTTTCGAGCCGATGTTCTATCAGGGCGTCTCGCAACCACTGATCGACCGCCTGCTGGCCTCGCTCGATAAAGGCTAGACCGGAGTACACCCAATGCCGATGATCGATGCCGATGGCTGTCTCCTGAATGTCTCCGTCGAGGGACGCGACAGCGGCCCCACGCTGATGCTGTCGAACTCGCTCGGCGCGACCTTGCAGATGTGGGAGCCGCAGAGGGCCGCGCTCACCAAGCTGTTTCGCGTCGTGCGCTACGACCGGCGCGGGCATGGCAAATCGAATGTTCCGCCGGGGCCGTATTCGATGGAGCGGTTTGGCAAGGACGCAATCGCCATTCTGGATGACCTCAATATCGAGAAAGTGCATTGGTGCGGATTGTCGATGGGCGGCATGGTCGGACAATGGCTGGGGGCCAATGCGCCGCATCGAATCGATAGACTGATCCTCGCGAATACAAGTTGCTACTATCCAGATCCGACTAACTGGAACAACCGGATCAAGGCCGTGACCGAAGGCGGCATTGCGTCGGTCGCGGATGCGGTGATCGCCGGATGGCTGACTGTGGATTTTCGCGAGCGCTCGCCGCAGATCGCGCAACGCATGAAGGACATGCTGACTGCATCGCCGTTGCAGGGGTA
>JAPLPA010000475.1:2124-2533 GCA_026400415.1 Afipia sp.
CGACCAGCGCGAACTTCTTCCAAAGATTAGAGCGCGAACACTGGTGATCGCCGGGCGCAAGGATATGGCAACGCCGGTCGAGGCAGGCGAATACATCCGCGCTCACATTCCGGGTGCGAGCATGACGCTGCTCGATGCCGCCCATATTTCCAATGTCGAGCAGCCGCACGATTTTACGGAAGCCGTCGTCGGCTTCCTCACGCAACGCTAGAGAGAACGCCGATGGACGACGACACGCGCCGCGAACTCGGCACCGCCAAACGCCGCAAGGTGCTAGGGAATGCGTGGGTGGAAAAATCAGCCGCCAACAAAACGCCGTTTAACGCGGAATTTCTCGATCTCATCACACGTTATGCTTGGAGTGAAATCTGGACGCGACCGCATTTTGACGACCGCACGCGCCGCATTC
>JAPLPA010000209.1:0-1165 GCA_026400415.1 Afipia sp.
AAGAGAATCTGAAAATCCCGCACATGGGCTGGAACACGCTCGATCTCTTGCGCGAGCATCCGGTGCTGGAACGTTTGCCGCTCGGCGAAAAGGGCCGCCACGCTTATTTTGTGCACTCCTATCATCTGAATGCGGCGAACGACGCCGATGTGGTCGCGCGCGCAGATTACGGCGGGCCGGTCACGGCTATCGTTGCGAAAGATACGACCATTGGGACTCAGTTTCACCCCGAGAAAAGTCAGAAATTTGGCCTGGCTTTGATCTCGAACTTTCTCAAGTGGAAGCCGTGATTTTATTTCCTGCCATCGATCTCAAGAACGGACAGTGCGTGCGCCTGCAACAGGGCGACATGGCGCGCGCGACCGTGTTCAGCGACGATCCGGCAGCGCAGGCGAAGGCATTCGAGACGCAGGGTTTTGAATACCTCCACGTTGTCGATCTCGACGGCGCGTTCGCCGGCAAACCTATGAACGCGCAAGCCGTAGAGAGCATGCTGAAGGTTGTGAAATTTCCCGTGCAGCTTGGTGGTGGTATTCGGGATTTGGCGACGGTGGAAGCGTGGCTCTCCAAGGGCATCAAGCGCGTCATTATCGGCACGGCGGCTGTACGCAATCCTCAGCTTGTAAAAGATGCCGCAAAGAAATTTCCCGGACGAGTTGCGGTCGGCCTCGATGCGCGCGACGGAATGGTTGCGGTGGAGGGTTGGGCCGAGGCCTCGACCGTGACGGCGCTCGACATCGCCCAGCGATTTGAAGACGCAGGTGTCGCAGCGATCATCTTTACGGATATTGCGCGCGACGGCATGCTGCAGGGACTCAATCTCGACGCGACGATCGCGCTGGCAGATAAAATTTCGATTCCCGTGATTGCGTCCGGCGGCTTCGCCTCCATCGACGATGTGAAAGCATTGCTCACGCCGCGCGCCAAAAAACTCGAAGGCGCAATTTCTGGGCGCGCGCTTTATGACGGTCGCGTCGATCCCGCCGAAGCGCTCACACTTATCCGTAAAGCGAGAGCGGCAGCCTAATGTTTAAAGTTCGCGTCATTCCCTGTCTCGATGTGAAAGATGGCCGCGTCGTCAAGGGCGTTAATTTCGTCGACCTGCGCGATGCTGGCGATCCGGTTGAGGCGGCGATTGCTTACGACGCTGCAGGCGCGGACGAGT
>JAPLPA010000209.1:1195-1783 GCA_026400415.1 Afipia sp.
CCTCGACATCACGGCGACACATGAAAACCGCGGAACGATTCTCGATGTGGTGCGGCGAACGGCAGAAGCGTGTTTTATGCCGCTTACTGTCGGCGGCGGCGTCCGCAAGGTCGAAGACATCCGCACGCTCCTTAACTACGGCGCCGACAAGGTGTCGATCAATTCGGCTGCGGTGGAGCGCCGAGAATTTGTCAAGGAAGCGGCGGAAAAATTCGGAGATCAATGCATCGTGGTCGCCATTGACGCCAAGCGTGTGCCGCGTTCCGGCAATAATGACCGCTGGGAAATTTTCACTCATGGCGGGCGCAAATCGACCGGCATCGACGCCGTCGAATTCGCCCAGGAGGTTGTCTCACTGGGCGCGGGCGAAATCCTGCTGACCTCAATGGACCGCGACGGCACCCGTCAGGGCTTCGATATTCCTCTCACCCGCACGATTGCCGACAGTGTGAAAGTCCCTGTGATCGCGTCCGGCGGCGTCGGCAATCTCGATCATCTGGTGGCGGGCATTCGCGAGGGCCACGCCACGGCGGTGCTGGCCGCATCAATTTTCCATTTCGGCGAGTTCACCATTCGTCAGTGGCGCCA
>JAPLPA010000209.1:1843-4255 GCA_026400415.1 Afipia sp.
ATTTCGCGCTCCCCCGGCATGGCCTGACCTGATAGAACTGTCACATGAGCCGTTTCACGATCCAGGATCTTGCCGCAACCATCGACGCCCGCGCGGCGTCCGGCGGAGACGCGTCCTATACGCGCAAGCTGCTCGACAAGGGGCCGGATCACGTCGCCAAGAAACTCGGCGAAGAAGCCGTCGAGACCGTGATCGCGGCGGTCGAAAACAACCGCGGCAATCTGATCGCCGAGAGCGCCGATTTGATCTTTCATCTTCTGGTGCTGCTCAAGTCGCGCGGCATCAAGCTGGCGGACGTTGAAGATGAATTGGCCAAGCGCACACAGATGTCGGGCCTCGAAGAAAAGGCAGCGCGCAAGCGCGACTGAGTCAGTAACAAGCAGAGTGACGTGTATGTGTTTGCGTAGGGAAACTGGCTCATGGATGTGAGAGCCGAGACGATCCAGTATAATCCCTATCGCGTCTTCACGCGCGACCAGTGGGCCGCGCTGCGCGACGACACGCCGATGACGCTGACGGTCGATGAGATCGAGCGGCTGCATTCGATGCATGACCGGCTCGACATCAAGGAAGTCGAGGAAATCTATCTTCCGTTGTCCCGTCTGCTTTCCTTTTATGTATCTGCAGCGCAGAGATTGTTCGTGGCGCAGCGACAGTTTCTCGGCATCGAAGATCGCAAGATGCCCTACATCATCGGTGTGGCGGGCTCAGTCGCGGTCGGAAAGTCCACCACCGCGCGCGTGCTGCAGGCTTTGCTCGCCCGATGGTCGCCGCAGCCCAAGGTCGATCTCGTGACGACCGATGGGTTTCTCTATTCCAACGAAATTCTCGAACGCGAAGGCCTGATGGGAAAGAAGGGTTTCCCGGAAAGCTACGATCTTCCGGCATTGCTGGCTTTCCTGTCGGACATTAAGGCTGGCCGGCGTCCAGTGCGCGGGCCGGTCTATTCGCATTTGACCTACGACATCATTCCGAATGAAGGCATCGAGATCGACCGGCCGGATATTCTGATCGTCGAGGGATTAAACGTGTTGCAGACGGGGCGGCTGCCGAGCGATGGCAAGGCCGTTCCTTTCGTGTCGGATTTCTTCGACTTCTCGGTTTATATCGATGCGGACGAAGACATTTTGCGAGAGTGGTACGTTGAGCGCTTTCTCGCATTGCGCGATACGGCGTTTCTCGATCCGCGATCCTACTTCAACCGCTATTCGAAACTGTCCGACAAGGAAGCGACAGAAAAAGCGCTGTCGCTCTGGAACACGATCAACCTTGCAAATTTGCACGAGAACATTTTGCCGACACGGCCGCGCGCGACTTTGATTCTGAAAAAGGGTGGCGACCACGTCATCGAGACGGTCTCTCTACGCCGGCTGTGATTACGCCGCGTGACGACTCGCATCCGCACCGAAATGGCCGAGATAGCGTTGGTTGATTGCCGACACCGGCATGACAATCAGGATATCCGTCGTACCAAACTGATGATCGATCACGGCACCATCGCCGACGAACGCGCCGACACGCAGATAGCCCTTGATGAGCGGTGGCAGCGCACGCAGCGCCGCCTTGGTGTCGATCGCGTCTTTCGCCATCATGTTCATGTCGACGCGGCGTGAGGAATGCGCGCTCGCCTGCCAGCCTTCGGGCGCGCCGGCAAAATGGTGCAGAAATGACAGCGGCAGCGCGAGATTTTTGGGGTCCGTGCCGTCAAAACTCGCGCAACCGATCATCACGTCGAACCGATATCGGCGGACATAACTCCATACGCCATGCCACAACAGCTCGACCGTGCGCTTGGTGCGATATGGCGGCAGCACGCAGGAGCGGCCCAACTCCAGAAACGTCAGCCCGCGCTGGCGCTGCATCAATCCCGAAATGTCGAATTCGTTTGCGGTGTAGAAGCCACCGTGATGCTCGGCAATATTTTGCTGCAGCAGGCGATACGTGCCGACCACCGGCTGCTTGCCGCTGAGCGAAGGTTTTGCGGCGTGGTCGATGACCAAGAGATGGTCGCAAATTCTATCGAACGCATCCTTGTCGCGCTGCGCCAGCATGGTGGCAGCGTCCGCAATGGCGTTGCCGTCTTTATAGAAAACCTTGTAGCGAAGTTTTTGCGCGCGCTTTACATCGCTTTTGGACTGCGCGAGTCGCACTTCAAGCGGGCCGATGCGACCGAGCACGGGCGCTGCGGGAAATATCTGCTTTGGTTTGAAAATCGGCGCGGCATGCGGTGGACGCAGCCACTTCACTGCGGCCGCCGCCGTCTTCGCAACCTCTGGTCTGAATAAATGGATCAGGCCGGGCTTGTCGCCGTGCATGTGCGTCCCTTGATTACTCTCCGGCGAATCGCGGAGGCGCAGGTTCAGCACCGAATAAGCACGGTCGTGATACGGATATGTGACAGGTAAATTGAGG
>JAPLPA010000209.1:4312-6828 GCA_026400415.1 Afipia sp.
CGCGCTGACGGTCGCAAGTGCGTCGGCGAGTTTGTCTCGGTCGAGCGGCTTGACGAGGAAGCCATCCATGCCCGCCTCGAAACACGCGTAGCGATCGTCAACCAGCGTATTTGCGGTCAACGCAATGATCGGCGTGTGGCGCAGGCTGCGCGCGGCTTCGCGCGCGCGTATTTGTTTGGTGGTTTCGATGCCGTCGAGCTTTGGCATCTGCACATCCATCAGCACCAGATCGTAGGGCGCGCCTGCGGTCTCAGCCGCAACCCAGGATTCCAGTGCCTGTTCGCCATCGGTGGTGATGACGGGGCGATGACCGAGTTTCGTCAACAGTGAGCGAATGAGCAGCGCATTGATCTCGTTGTCTTCGGCCACCAGCACGGACAGTCCGCGAGTAACGACGGCGGGCAATGCGGTCTCGGCGGTGTCATTAATTTCATTCGGCATCTCCGGTGCAAGGCTGGCACTCGGCGCGACGAGACGAGCAGCAATTGAAGCGGCGCGCAGCGGCTTCACCAGATAGCCGTTGAACGACGCCATCATCGACGCATCGAGGTCCTGGCGCGCGGCTGGCGTAAACATTGCGATCCGCAGAGTGGCGTGATGCAACGCAGCTTCGCCGAGCTGCTTCATTTCGAAAACACCGGCCATGCGATCGACAAGAATTGCGTGCCACGAGCGTTCCGGCAGCAAGGCGCGCGCGATCGACGGATCGGAGACCGTGCAGGTGTGGGCACCCCAGCGCTCCAGCCGCCGCGCAATGAGAGAGGCTTCGATGGTCTGCGGCGCAACCAGCATGACGGACTTGCCGGCGAGATCCGGCACTTCGAGCACCGATGTCGCACCTTCAACTTCCGCAGCACTCAAGGGAATCGAAAATTCAAAAGTCGCGCCAGATCCCTCGGCACTTTCCAGCGTGATGCGTCCGCCCATGCGCTTGACGATGCGTTCCGAAATGCTGAGACCTAAACCTGTACCGCCGTAATTGCGCGATGTCTTCTCGGTGGCCTGTTCGAATTCGCGGAAAATTCTTTGCTGCGCGTCCGGCGCGATGCCGATACCCGTGTCGCGCACAAGAAAGCTGATTTCGCCGGGCCAGATGCCGGGCTCGACAATAATTGCAACGCCACCTGTCTGGGTGAACTTGATCGCATTGCCCGCCAGATTGAGCAGCACCTGGCGCAGGCGTGCCGCATCGCCGACCACATGCAGCGGCAGCCGCTCATCCACATAGGCCGCGATCTCGAGCTTGCGCGCCTGTGTGCGCGGTGCCAGCAATTCGGTGATGTCTTCGATCAGGGCCGACAGCGCGAATGGACGCTGTTCGAGATCGATTTTCCCCGCTTCGATCTTGGAGAAATCAAGCAGTTCCTCGATCAGCGCCAGCAGCGCATCGCCAGAGGTCTTCACGGCTTTGGCGTAAGTGGTTTGCTCGGCGGTGAGCGACGTGTCGAGCAGGAGCCCGCTCATGCCCAGAATGCCGTTCAGCGGCGTGCGGATTTCATGCGACGCCATCGCCAAAAACTTTGACTTGGCGCGGTTGGCGGTATTGGCATGATCGCGCGCCTCGGCGAGCGCACGCTCTGTCTCGGCGCGGTCGGTGACGTCGCGGCCCACGCATTGCAGTTCGGCAGGCTGATTGGCGTCGCGGCGCACATAGCCTTCGCGCCATGCGATCCATCGCGGACCCCATGCGCTTGCGATTTTCTGGTCGTGAATGCGCGTTCCGTTCGGCTCGGTCGCTTCATCGCCCTGTTCGAGAACTGAAAATGTGAACGCCGTTCCGATCAGACTTTCGCGCGGCGTTTCCGCCAGAGTGCAATAAGCATCGTTTGCGGAGGTGATGAGACCATCAGCGTCACGCAGAACGATCAGGTCGCTCTGCGATTCGAACAGCGAGCGTGCGCGCTCCTCCGCCTCCTTCAATTCCCAATTGCGATCAACCAACGCTTCGTTGCGCAACTCGATCTTGCGCATTTTCTTTTTGAGCCAGCGCATCCGCATGCTCATAGTCGCGAGGCCCACGCAAGCCACCGCAAACAGAAAGCTTGCCCCGATAGCAAATGCGTGCGGATCGTAACCGGAATTTTTGCCAGCACTGCCGCTGATGAAACCGTAAGCGCCACCGAACGCGGTGGAAAACATCATGAAGGAGCGGATGGCGTAATTCGTGCGCGGATAGCGACGGGCAAGGCGGCGCAGGCGCGTTCTCAATCGTAATGCCCGCAACATGATTGGCTGTCCTGGGGTTCCGTCGTGCGTCGCCAGAGCTGAGAATGCTGCCGCGACATTGCAAAGTGCTTGAGGCGCGGCCCGGTGTGGAGTGCCGTTGCAAACATGGTTACCGCAACGTTAAAGCGCTGCCGTGCGTTGACTTGGCGTGCTTCGGCTGGCACCGACGATCAGCGCCGCTGCATCCTGTGCGCTGAACGCCCGAGATCGGACAAAAATCCGGTAATCCGCGCCACCGTCCTGCGAGAGATAAATCACCGGCTCTTCGGCGGATACATGAGGCGCGACGC
>JAPLPA010000537.1:0-1471 GCA_026400415.1 Afipia sp.
TCCGGAAACAGCCGCATCATGATTTCGCGGTTTTCCAGCATGTAGGACACGCCAGACGGCGTGCGCGCATTGTCTTCCAAAACGTAGAAATTGTCGGAATCGATACGCACGATGTCGATGCCGGCGATATGCACGTAAACATCGTGCGGAACGTCCTGCCCGTTCATCTCGGGGCGGAACACCGGGTTCTGGAAGATCAGATCGTCGGGAATGATCTTGGCGCGGAGAATGTCGCGGCCGTGATAGATGTCCTTGAGGAACATGTTCAGCGCTTTGACGCGCTGCTTCAGTCCCTTCTCCATCACCGTCCATTCCTTGCCGGACAGAATGCGCGGGATGACATCGAACGGAATCAGCCGCTCGGTGGATTCATTGTCGCCGTAAACCGCGAATGTGATGCCGATCCGGCGAAACAGCAATTCGGCTTCCTGACGCCGATGCTCTAGCGCGTCCGGCGGCGTCTCCTTCAACCATAGGGAGAGCGCCTCATAGGCCGGACGTAAATCGCCCTTCGGCCCATTCATCTCGTCGAACGCAACTGCCATATACGCGGACTGCTTCCTTTGGGCCCAGGTGTGGAGAATCCGAGCTTAAAGTGATGGTAGCAAGGCTTGGGCCAGCGCGATATGCATTGGCTTGCGGCAAATGCCGGAATGGCTAACCGTTTTGCCTGAAAAACGGGCGGGGCATTGCTCAAGGGTACGGCAAAAGCCCGTGACTTCAATGCGTTGCATGCGCCAGAGTTCCGGCGCGGCGGGTCGGCCCGGGATGGAGAGCGACAATGAGCGAAATCGTCACGGCCGGCATTCTGGTGATCGGCGATGAAATCCTGTCCGGGCGCACCAAGGACAAGAACATCGGCTTCATTGCCGAGTACCTGACCAATATCGGCATCGACCTCAAGGAAGTGCGCGTCGTCTCGGACGATGAGGGCGACATCATCGCGGCGCTGAACGCTTTGCGTAAGCGCTATACTTATGTGTTCACGACGGGCGGCATCGGGCCGACCCATGACGACATCACCGCCGACAGCGTGGCCAAGGCTTTCGGCGTCGGCATCGACCACCATCCGGAAGTGGTCGCGCGCTTCAAGGAACGCTTCAAGGACGAGCTGAACGAAGCGCGCTTGCGCATGGCGCGGATTCCCGATGGCGCGGAACTCGTGCAAAGCGCGACAATTTTGGCGCCGGGATTCATGATCGGCAACGTCATCGTCATGGCGGGCGTGCCGTCGATCATGCAGGCGATGATGGACATTGTCGCGCCCAAGCTGAAATCCGGCGTCCGCATGCTGTCCGACACGGTTCGCGCCAATGCGCGAGAGGGCGATATCGGCTCACCCTTGCGCGATATCCAGACTGCGCATCCCGAGACCAGCATCGGCAGCTATCCGTTTCTCGACGAGGAGTCCAAACCGAACACCAACATCGTGGTGCGCTCGCGCGATGCGGATAAACTCGCTGCCGCGATG
>JAPLPA010000537.1:1507-2861 GCA_026400415.1 Afipia sp.
AAAGTTACGCGGCCGTGAGCGACGAGTCCGCGAAGAAACCCTTTCCCGTCTCGTGGGATCAATTCCACCGCGATGCGCGCGCGTTGGCGTGGCGGCTCAATGGCGCGGGACCGTTTCATGCGCTCGTTGCCGTGACGCGCGGCGGCATGGTGCCTGCTGCGATCGTCGCGCGCGAAATCGGCATGCGGGTAATCGATACGCTGTGCGTGTCGAGTTACGACCACACGTCGCAAGGCAAAGCGCAGCTTCTGAAGAACATTTCCGGTGGCGTGGCCACGCTTGGCGGGGGGGACGGCAAGGGTCTGCTGGTGATCGACGATTTGGTGGATACAGGCACCACCGCGCGCATCGTGCGCGACCTGCTGCCGAAGGCGCATATCGCAGCGGTTTACGCCAAACCGATGGGCAAGCCGCTGGTGGACACCTTCATCACCGAAGTGTCGCAGGACACGTGGATATTTTTCCCGTGGGATACGGGGCTATCGTTCCAGCCGCCGATCCGCGATGGTGCGGCTTAGGCTAGCTTCTCCCGGGCCAGCTTCGCACCAGCTCCAAGCGCGTTGAGTTTCGCTTCCGCGATATTCCGGTTCATCGGTGCCATGCCGCAATTCGTCGTCGCCATGATGTTTTCCTTCGGCACGAACTTCATCACGGCTTCGATGGTCTTCACGATTTCTTCCGGCGTTTCGACTGTGTCGCTTGCGACATCGATCACGCCGGCCTGAACCACTTTGCCTTTCAGCAACGCAAGGAGATCGAGCGGCACGCGCGAGTTCTTGCACTCGATGGCGACCTGCTGGATCGGCGACTTGGCAATCGCCGGGAAAATTTCCTCGTACTGCCGCCATTCCTTGCCGAGCGTGTCCTTCCAGTCGTTATTGGCCTTGATGCCGTAGCCATAGCAAATGTGAACGGCGGTCTTGCACTTGAGGCCTTTCGCTGCGCGCGTCAGCGCCTCGATGCCCCAATCGTTGACTTCGTCCATGAACACGTTGAACGCGGGCTCGTCGAACTGGATCATGTCGACGCCATCGGCCTCGAGCGCTTTCGCCTCCTGATTGAGCAGGTCGGCGAACGCCATCGCCATCTTGACGCGGTCGCCGTAGAAATTGTCGGAGAGCGTGTCGATAATCGTCATCGGCCCCGGCATCGTGAATTTCAGTTTGCGCGTCGTGTGCGCGCGCGCGGCTTTCGCCTCAGCATCATGGACGCGGCCCTTGAGTTTCAGTTCGGAGACCACCTGCGGCACCATCGCCTTGTAGCGGTCTTTGCGAATTCCCATTTCCACTTTATGGGCGAAGTCGATGCCCTCGACGCGCTCCAGAAATCCGTGCACGAAATGCTGCCGCGCCAT
>JAPLPA010000166.1 GCA_026400415.1 Afipia sp.
TCGCTGGTGCACAACAACAAGCCTATCATCGCGGCGGTTGACGGCATCGCCATCGGCATCGGCACCACGATGGTGTTTCACTGTGATTATGTATTGGCCAGCACAACGGCCACCTTCTCCACGCCGTTCATCCATTTGGGGTTGGTGCCGGAAGGTGCATCGAGTCTTCTTGTGCCGCTGGCGATGGGCCATCAGCGTGCGTTTGCAATGCTCGTGATGGGTCATAAAATGAGTGCCGCCGACGCCAAGATCGCGGGGTTCGTCAATGAAGTTGTGGCGCCTGGCCACACTGAGACAGAAGCACGCAAGGTCGCACGTGATATTTGCGCTCTGCCCGCCGAAGCCGTCGCGATTTCACGAAAGCTGCTCAAGCGCCCGCCGGAGGATCTGGTTCGCCGCATCGAACAGGAAAGCCATCTGTTCGGCGAACGCATGAGTTCGAAGGAAGCGATGGCCGCATTCCAGGCTTTCTTCGCGCGCAAAAGAGCGTAATTGATTTCGAACGCTCTCGCGTCAAGGAAACGTTTCGATGCCTACTCTCTACTACTCTCATCCCGCAGGCCTCAATCACGTCACCGCGCCCGGACACCCGGAGCGGCCAGATCGCCTGCGAGCGATCGAAGAAGGTTTGTCGCGCGATCAGTTTAAATCATTGGTGCGCGTGAAAGCACCGGAAGCAGATTTCGACACCATCGCGCTCTGCCATACCAATGAATATATCGACGAACTACGTCACATCGCGCCCAAGCAAGGCATGATCTATCTCGACGGCGACACCTCGATGTCCCCCGGTACGCTGGAGGCGGCGTTGCGCGCAACCGGCGGCGCAGTCGCCGCCGTCGATGCAGTGATGAAAGGCGAAGCGTCGAACGCTTTCGTCGGCACGCGTCCACCCGGACACCATGCAGAGACCAACAAGCCGATGGGATTTTGTTTCTTCGACAGTGCGGCGATTGCGGCGCGTCACGCGCAGCGTAAGTACGGAATTTCGCGCGCAGCCGTGATCGATTTCGACGTGCATCATGGCAACGGCTCGCAGGAAATTTTCTGGGGCGACAAATCGGTTATGTACGCCTCCACTCATCAGATGCCGCTGTTTCCGGGCACCGGCGCCACGCAGGAGCGCGGCGAGTACGACAACGTTGTCAACGCGCCGATGCATGCGGGCGATGGCGGCCGGAAATTCCGCGAAGCGTTCGATCTCGCGATTCTCCCGCGTCTTGAAGAATTCGCACCCGAATTGGTCGTGATTTCCGCAGGGTTCGACGCGCATTGGCGCGACCCGCTCGGCAGTCTTGAGTTGAAAGAAGAAGACTACGCATGGGTGACACGCAAACTGATGGACCTTGCCGACAAGAGCGCCAACGGCCGCGTCGTTTCGGTTTTGGAAGGTGGCTACGATCTCGACGGATTGCGCGAGTCTGTCGTCGCTCACGTCTCGACGCTGATGAAGGGCTGATTATTTCAGCACACCAAGTTCGCGAAGCACCACTTCACACGTCATCAGATCGAGATGACCACCGCCGGCATTCTTGAAGAACGTGATGTCGTTGACTGAACGTCGCCCAGAGACTTGACCGCCCGCCAGATCATAAAGAGCGCCCAATACATCGCTCTCCCTAATCGCGCCGCTGGCAATCGGCTGCAAAATGTCGCCCACGTGAAACGCAGACTCACGACGGTCCACAAAAATCAGACTGCGTTTCGCCGCCTCGTCATCCGCCTCCCGCGTCTGAGGCGTATAGCCACCGACGAGATCGAGATGCGCACCCGGTTTCAGGTTTGCACCCTTTATTAAAGGCTCATGAGAACGGGTACAGGCCGTGATGACATCTGCGTCACGTGTTGCTGCATCGAGGTCGCTAACAACAATAGCATCAACGCCCTCGCGTGTGAGATCGTCGGCAACCTCCTGTGCGCGCGAAGGCGTCCTGTTCCAGATCAGCACACGCTTCAACGATGGACGCACCGTTCGGTGCGCATGCACCAGCCGCCGCGACATGCCGCCTGCGCCAACCACCAGCAACGCCAACGCATCATTGCGCGATAAAATCTTCGCGCCATGCGCGGAATCCGCCGCCGTGCGCCAATAGGTGATCTCGGTGCCATCGAGCACTGCGAGCGGCGAACCGTCGGCGCCGTCGAACACCACGCACACCCCCTTCACGGCCGGCAAGTTCTTCGCGAGATTTTGCGGAAAGCTGGTGAACATCTTGCTCGCCATCAATCGTCCCGGGTCGACCGCATGCCGCACGAAATAATGTCCGGCTTCGTTGCCGAGCGACGCATCAACAACGTCGATTTTCGGCCTGCGGTGCGCAGCTTCCATGCCTGCGATCAACTTCTGGAATGTCAGAACGCGCCGAATTTCATCGGCATCGACAAAGCGCACCGCACATCAAAACACAATCGACTATCGCTTCCCGCCGCGTGCCGAAACAGGCTACATTCCCGCCACATTAACGCCCGCAAACAGTTTTTAGATTCGGCTACTCGTCTTTGCCAGCATCATTCTTGCAGTAGTCTTGGGGAGCATATCATGGCCGATACAACTCATGCGGACGTCAAGAAAATGAACTTCGAGAAGGCGATCGAAGAGTTGGAAGTCATCGTGAAGCGGCTTGAAGACGGCAAGGTTCCGCTGGAAGAATCGGTGGCAATTTATGAGCGCGGCGAAAGCCTCAAACGCCGCTGCGAGGAATTGCTGCGACAGGCCGAAGCGCGTGTCGACAAAATCACCACCGATGCGTCCGGTCAGGCTGTCGGAACAGAGCCGCTCGACGTGCAATGAGCGCTGAGCCGGTTGGCCGCGCAGATCACTGGCCGTGTCTCCAATAGCCGAAAAGCGAATGGAAATTCCGGCCTGTTTTCCGCGACTTAACGACCCACTGCTGCAAAGGCCCGCCGCAGCGCGCATTGGCATTGTTTTGGAATTGGTATAAGCACCGGCCTGCTTGGGCGGGCCCGATTGCCGTTCAGACGAATTTCAAACCGCAGCGGATTACCGACGTGTCAAATTCCAAAACGCCACTCCTCGATGCATGCCCTACACCGGACTTGCTCCGCAAGCTGAAGCCCGAACAGGTGCGCCAGTTCGCCGACGAGTTGCGCATCGAGACCATCGACACTGTGTCCGTGACGGGCGGACATTTCGGCGCAGGTCTTGGCGTCATCGAACTCACCACCGCACTTCATTATGTTTTCGATACACCGACGGACCGGATCATCTGGGACGTCGGCCATCAGGCCTATCCGCACAAGATTCTCACCGGCCGTCGCGACCGCATCCGTACGCTACGCACCGCCAACGGCCTATCCGGATTTACCAAGCGCGCCGAGAGCGAATACGATCCGTTCGGCGCCGCACATTCATCGACATCGATTTCCGCAGGCCTCGGCATGGCCGTCGCGCGCGATCTCACCGGCGGCAAGAACAACGTCATCGCCGTGATCGGCGACGGCTCGATGTCCGCCGGCATGGCCTATGAGGCGATGAACAATGCGGGCGCAATGGAGTCGCGCCTGATCGTCATTCTCAACGATAACGATATGTCGATTGCACCGCCGGTCGGCGCGATGTCCGCCTATCTGGCGCGATTGCTGTCGGGCCGCACGTATCAGTCGGCACGAGAAGCACTGAAAAACCTCGCGCAGAAGCTGCCGAAATTCTTCGAGGACCGCGCCATGCGCGCCGAGGAATATGCGCGCGGCATGGTGACGGGCGGCACGCTGTTCGAAGAGCTTGGATTTTTTTATGTCGGCCCGATTGACGGTCATAACCTCGACCATCTGATTCCCGTTCTGGAAAATGTGCGTGACGCCGAGACCGGCCCTATTCTGATTCACGTCGTTACGCAAAAGGGCAAGGGCTACGCTCCTGCCGAGGCCGCTGCCGATAAATATCATGCGGTCGCGAAATTCGATGTCATTACCGGCGCGCAGGTGAAGGCGAAATCCAATGCGCCATCGTACACCAGCGTGTATGGTCAAAGCCTCGTCAAAGAAGCGCAGAAAGACGACAAGATCGTTACCATCACGGCAGCGATGCCGGGCGGCACTGGTGTGGATATTTTCGCCAAGGCATTTCCTGAGCGCACCTTCGACGTCGGCATCGCCGAACAGCATGCGGTGACGTTCGCCGCAGGTTTGGCAACCGAAGGTTTCAAGCCGTTCGTCGCGATCTATTCGACATTCCTGCAGCGCGGGTACGATCAGGT
>JAPLPA010000561.1:0-923 GCA_026400415.1 Afipia sp.
AACGTATGCGAGTGCTGGGCGCCACTGCAGTCCCCCTTCCTACTAACGAGGTAGTTCCAGCGCTGCAGCGCGGCACAATCGATGGGACGCAAAGCGCTATCGCTCTGTTTGTGAACTTCAAGTACATCGATTTAGGTAAAGTCCTTACTCAGACCGATGACACAATGTTAGTTCCAGTAGGGGTTCTCAGCAAAGCCTGGCTGGAGAAACTACCAGCTGATCTTCGCACGCTCGTAGTTGACGAAGGCCGCAAACTGCAAGGACGCGTTCAAGCTCTATCCTTTGATGTGGCCGAAGAGATGCGCAAAAAATGGATTGCGTCGGGTGGCGAGATCGTTACTTTTTCCGCGAGTGAGCAAGTAAAGCTTACAGAGCTGCTTCGTTCGGTCGGGCCCACCGTCACTAAAGCGGATCAGCCGCTGAATACTTTCTATGAGCGCGTCCGCTCTGTAGCTGATCGGAAATGACGCTCCCACGCTGGCGCGGCAACTATAGAGGCCGTACGGACAAGGAAGCTAACGAAGGTCTAATTTAGTTGTCAGCTATCAAATACCACCAGATATTCCATCGCATTCCCCTAGCCGTCGCAGGGCTCGTGCTTCTAGTGAGCGTGGCCATCAACTTCGCGAACGTAGTTGGCAGGTATGCTTTCCAGGCCTCAATTTATTGGGCTGAGGAAGCGATGGTTTATCTGGCAATTTGGTCGATATTTCTCGCCGCCGGTGCCATTGCATTTGATCGCGCGCATCTCACAATGGATTTTTTTGCGACGAGATTGCCGACCAGGCTCAAGAAACTCAGCGACTTGACGATGACACTGTCTACCGCTGCCTTATGCCTTTTCATGGCGTGGCAATCACTGGCGGTGACACGGATCCTTTTCAGGAACAACCAAAACTCTCTGGCTTTAGAAATTCCGATGA
>JAPLPA010000561.1:951-2127 GCA_026400415.1 Afipia sp.
TATCCGATCTCGGCGGGGGATCCCGGGCCTCCTCTACAACAGCGGATGAGTCGTATTCATGACGTGGATCATGACAATCTTCCCGGCAGCATTACTTCTGCTAGGTTTCCCTATTTACGTAACTTTGTTGGCAACCTGCGCGATTGTGATTTTGGCTTTTTATCCAATTCCCGCGACTGCCCTGCCTCAAATAATGTTTGGATCGCTGGACAGTTCAGCGCTTCTCGCTGTGCCCTTCTTCATTTTAGCAGGCGAAATTATGGGCACCGGAGGAATTTCCCGTCGCCTTGTAAATTGGTCCAAAGCATTATTTGGAGGCACAAAAGCGAGCCTGCCAATTACGACGATCGCTACTTGTGTTGTCTTCGGCGCGATTTCAGGTTCGTCAGCGGCTACTGTTGCCTCGGTCGGAAAGATAACATTTCAGCCCATGCTTGATGCCGGTTATGACCGGCGCTTCGCCGCAGGCCTGCTAACTGCATCCGGTTTAATTGACAACATGATCCCACCGTCAATTGCGATGATACTTTTCGCTGCGGTTGCCGAAGTTTCAATCGTCAAAATTTTTTCAGCCGGAATCATTCCTGGGCTACTTTTCGCTTTGGCTTTTGCCGCATATGTCTGGATAAGAGGACATCGTAGCGCGGTCGATACTCCTGAGCCTTTCAGCACAAAACGCCTTATGAACGAAACAGCGAATGCAGTTTGGGCTCTTGGTTTGCCTGCTTTGATTTTGGGTGGAATCTACTCTGGCGTCATTACTGCGACTGAGGCTGGCGGGATCTCATGCATCTATGCGGTTGTCGTATCAGTTATCATTTATAGAGAGATCAAATGGGCTGATCTTCGAGGCCTCGCCGAACGGGCTGCCTACATAACCTCGCAGGTCATGATCGTATTAGCCGCTGCTGGCGTCTACTCGTGGCTTTTGACGACGAGCGGCGCTGGGCCCGCGATCACGTCCATCTTTAAGAACTGGGCTCTCCACCCTTGGATCCTACTTTTGATGGTCAACGTCGTATTGCTTTTGGTGGGTATATTCTTGGATCCCCCACCCGCGATTTTGCTGCTGACGCCAATCCTTATGCCGATCATCAAAGACGCCGGAATTGATCCCATTCATTTCGGCATCATTATGACTGCTAATTTAAGCATAGGGTGCTTCACCCCGCCGTT
>JAPLPA010000540.1 GCA_026400415.1 Afipia sp.
ATATGCTGCCATGACGGCCGCGTGCATCGGTGCTGTTGCGCTGGCGCATGTCACCTATTTCCGCCTTCAACAAGTTGGCCACACTTTGGTGCGCGGCAATCTGTCGACGGCCGAGCAGATTCTGAATCTCGATCCGGTAGTTGTTGGCATCAAGCCCGGTTACCGCGTCGTCTCGTTGCCTGGCCGGATCGATCCAAATCTGGCCTCTGGCGCCGGTCTCGTGACGTACGACGCGGGGGCGACCCTCATTCACCGCGGACTGTATCTGTACTGGCAGTCCGGGATCGAAAAGCTGCCGGGTGGGCTTACAACTGCACAGGCCGGGTTCACCAGCCGCGCTGCTTACGACGAATGCTGCGAGCCGCTACGCATTGCGGATTACGTGAACATCGACATGCTCCGCATCGCCAATGTCGGCTACATGCTGACTTATCGGGCTCTATCCGATCCGCAGTTGCAGAAAGTCTCGGGGCCCGCGCAACAGCCGCCACGTAGCCTGTTGCAACAGACATTCGGGCCGCCGGCGCCGCTCTTCGTTTACGAGATCCGCGATCCGCTACCGCGTGCCTACGCGGCTTCGGGCGTCGATGTGGTGCCCGACGCCACGGCCGACATCGAGGTTCTCGACCGGGTGAAGCAGATCGGCTTGGCCCGAAGGGTCGTGTTGCGTGCGGCCGATACCCGGATCACCGAGGCCAATCTGACGCCCGGTTTGGAAGTGACCGCAAATCCCATTCTCAACGGTTACGATATCAGACTTTCCCAGCCCACCGGCGCTTTGGTCGTCGTCAACGTGCCTTACTACCCGTGGTGGCGCGCGGTTTCGGGCGCCGGCGCGGATCTGAATGTTGCGGCGGCAAATGTCGTACAAACCGTCGTGGCTGTTCCGGCCGGCGTTACCACTTTCCAGCTGATTTATAAGCGGCCCACGTTGTACGGGAAATTCGACTAAAAACTATGTTTTTCAAAGACTTATGAAGTAAACTATACTCCGCAGCGAGAGTTGACGTTCATCGCGTGAACGCGTATCTAATCGACACTGTTCATAGTGTGAACAAGACATGAATTTGCACGAGCAAAATATGCCGACCGGTGATCTCGCCTATGAGGAAACGGATTTTGTCGACACCGAGATAGCGCTCGGCGTTCTCGATGCAATTGACCGCAACCCGTCCGTGACCCAACGGTCCGTCGCCGAGGAGCTGGGGATCGCCCTCGGTCTGGCGAACGCCTATCTCAAAAGATGTGTCCGCAAAGGACTCATCAAGGTGAACGAAGTTCCGGCGCGGCGTTATGCCTATTATCTGACGCCGCAGGGATTTGCCGAGAAGTCCAGGCTGACGGCAAGCTACCTATCGCACTCATTTTCGTTCTTCCGCCGTGCCCGCAGTCAATGCGCCGAGATATTTGACGCGGCTGCGCTGCGGGGTCAGAAGCGGTTTGTGTTGTTGGGCAGCGGTGACCTCGCCGATATCGCTTTGCTCGTCGCCCGTGAAAAGAATGTCGATGTCGCCGGAATTGCGAGCGCGAACAACGCAGCGGATCTCCAGCGTCAGCTGAAGGCCTTTGGTCAGGTCGATGCCGTCATGATCACGGCGTTGGAACGGACCAATGACGCGCTCAAGATTTCGCTCGCGGCGCTACTGGAAAATCGCGTTCATATCCCCGAATTACTGCGTGTGAGATTCAGTCGCCCTTTCGGCGCGAGCGAGACCACCGTATGACCGGCACTCTCTGGTACGTCGTCCATACTCGTCCGAACAGCGAGGCGAAGGCGGACTTTAACCTGCGTCGGCAGGGCTTCACGACCTATTTGCCGCGCTATCAACGGCAGCGGCGCCACGCTCGCAAAAGCGAAACCGTCACGCGCCCTCTGTTCCCGCGCTATCTTTTTGTCGAGCTCGACTTAGCGTTCGACCAGTGGCGCTCGATTCGGTCGACTTTCGGTATCAGCCAGATCGTTCTGGCGGGCGACAGGCCGCGTCCGCTTCCTGTTGGAGTGGTCGATGAGATTCGGGCGCGCGAGTCAGAGACTGGCTTCGTTAAATTGGGTCTGCCAGCGGGTGTGAAGCCCGGCAGCAAGATTCGTTTGCTCGATGGAGTTTTTGCGGATTCTACGGCGGTTTTTGAGCAGACAGCTGACGACCGTCGTGTCGCTGTCGTGCTTTCGCTTCTTGGGCGTGAAGTACGGGTCTTCGTTGCGCCGGAGAGCGTCGCCACGGCCTGACATTTCGCGGGTGAAGTTTTTTAATCGGGTGGCGAGTGAGTCACCCGAACTGCGGTAGCATGCCGCTTTTCAAATCCGTTGGCGGGCTTGTTAAGCGAAGCTCAGTATCACGAAACTTACTACAGTGACCGAGAGGATAAGCAAACGTGGCGCACGGAAGGCACAAGACATTCGAAAATCCGTCAGTCGACCTCGCAAACAAGTCCATACTTGTGACCGGCGGTACTGGCTCGTTCGGAAATGCTTTCGTGCGCCGGTTGCTGCGGACCTCGCAGGCGCGCAAGATCATCGTTTTCTCGCGCGACGAACAAAAACAGCATTCGATGGCTTTGGTGCTGCAGTCGGAATTTCCCGATCAATTTGGTCGGCTCCGCTTCTTCATCGGCGACGTGCGCGATGCCGGCCGGCTCGAGCTCGCTATGCGCGACATTGAAAACGTCGTTCATGCCGCGGCGCTCAAGATCGTTCCGACCGCCGAATATAATCCGTTCGAATGTATTCTAACGAATGTCCATGGCGCGGAAAACGTCGTCAAGGCGGCGTTGCGGGTCGGTGTGGCAAAGGTGATCGCTCTCTCCACCGACAAGGCGGCGAGCCCGATCAACCTCTACGGCGCCTCAAAACTAGCGGCTGACAAAATTATGGTCGCGGCGAATAATCTGTCGGGTGACCATGGTCCGCGCTTCGCGGTCGTTCGTTATGGCAACGTTCTTGGTTCGCGCGGC
>JAPLPA010000227.1 GCA_026400415.1 Afipia sp.
TCTGGGTTTTGCGGCTGGTCGAAGACTGCACAAAGCGCGCCGCGCCGCCGGATATATTGCCAAACCCTCCGGTCACGGCATTCAAGGATGCAATCTGGAAAAATGTTGCCGAACTCTATCGCAGCACACAGCGTTGAAGTTCGTTCTCTGCGCGACAGTGTGAGCGATCCTCACGGATCCAGCTCGGTGTCCCAATATAGATAATCGAGCCAGCTATCGTGCAGATAGTTCGGCGGGAACAGCCTGCCATTACGATGCAACTGATGAACGGTAGGCGCGAACGGCAGTTGCCGCGGGTGCATGCGCGCCTGCGTCATCGTCATGTTGCCCTTGCGCAGGTTGCACGGCGAACATGCGGCAACGACATTTTCCCATGTCGTCTGGCCGCCCCGCGAGCGAGGAACGATGTGGTCGAATGTCAGGTCATCTTGGGACGTGCAATATTGGCAGGTAAAGCGATCGCGGAGGAAAACATTGAATCGTGTGAAGGCAGGATGCGTCGTCGGTTTCACGAAGGATTTCAGCGACACCACGCTCGGCAGCTGCATTTCGAACGACGGGCTGTGAACCGCGTGATCGTAGTTCGCAACAATATTGACGCGCTCAAGAAATACGGCTTTGACCGCGTCCTGCCACGACCAGAGCGACAGCGGATAATAACTCAGCGGCCGGAAGTCCGCATTCAACACCAATACCGGCCAACCACCCTGCGAGACATGTGCGTTCAAGTAACGCTCCCGGCCCCTATTTGCTGCGAAGCAGCTTGGAACGACATACTACAGGCAGCGTGACGGGATTGTGAAGGGTGTTTTAGCCCTGTGCAAATCGGCCTTTGTTACTGCAGTCGCGCATCACGCCGCTTTGCGCCGCTTCACTTGAGGCTTTTTGCGACCTGTGACACGACCCTTCGGGGCCTTCTTCGCTTTCGTTTTTGGAGGTTTTTTCTTTGCCGCAGGGTTAGCTTTCGCACGGGGAGGGCCTTCGCTTGGCAAAACACCCTCGCGCTTTTTGATCGCGTGATAGTAGGCCCACCACAAATGCGCTGCCGCACCGCGCAGCGGTCGCCATGGCTCAGCAAGCGGCTGCATTTCCTTCACGGTGGGGCGCGACTTCAAGGCGAGGCCGATTCGCACCGTGGCCGAGACAAAACAGCAAATAGATGTCGGCGGTCCAAGGGCCGATGCCGTGGAGTTTCGTCAAAGTAGCGTGTGCGGCGTCGGCGTCCTCTTCGGCCAGAACGTCAAGGTTGAGACGTGAGGCGCATAACTCGCGCGCAATAAATTTCAGCGATTTGATTTTTGCAGCTGACAGGCCGAGTCGGCCGAGTTTGTCCGAACGCGCACTTTTCAGCGCATCGTGATGGAATGGATCGAAAGCCGCATTGACGCGTCCCCAGATGGCGGCCGCAGCCTTGGTCGAGAGCTGTTGTCCGCACACTATGGCTGCGAGACCTGCGTAGCCCGGCTCACGCCGCCTCAGCGTGGGCATTCCCGCCACGTCCAGAACCGGCGCAAGCCGCGGGTCGAGATTGACCAGCGCGTTGATCGCGTCATTGAGGTCGCCTTGCGTGTTGAGGTGGACTGTCATTGAATTCACGAGCATGAAGGGAAACGTGCGCAAGCGCAAACAGTGCCCGCAAGCCGGATCAGAGTTTTAACGATGTCGCCACCCGTTTTCAGGTTTGCACCGAGCCCGAATGGATTTCTCCATCTCGGACACGCTTATTCTGCGCTGCTGAATTTCGATCTTGCGCGCAAAAGCGGCGGCCGATTTCTGCTGCGCATCGAAGACATCGACCCGATCCGTTGCCGGCCGGAATACGAAGACTCGATATACGAGGATCTGGAGTGGCTGGGGATCGTCTGGGAACAGCCTGTACGGCGGCAGTCCGAACATCTGGAAATTTATCGAGATGCACTCGACCGCCTGTCGCACGAAGGCCTGATTTATTCCAGCTTCGAGAGTCGTGCGCAGAGCAAGAAGCTTGTTGACGCCAAGGATAAAGCGGGCGTATGGCCGCGCGATCCTGACAATGGCCCGCTCTATCCGGGCGAGGCCAAGTCGATAGCAGCGGGAGAACGCAGCGCCAAGATCAGGTCCGGTGCGCCGTATGTGCTCCGGCTCGATATGGCTGCTGCCTGCGCACGCGCACGCAATCTGATGTGGATCGAGCAGGGCGCAGGGCCGGATGGGGAAACGGGTGACGTCGCGGCAAAGCCCGAACAATGGGGCGATGTGATTTTGGCCCGCAAGGAAACGCCGACGAGTTATCATTTGTCGGTGGTCATCGACGATGCGTTGCAAGGGGTGACACAGATTGTGCGGGGGCTGGACCTGTTCTGGGCGACCAGTGTGCATCGCCTGCTTCAGGAATTGCTTGGTCTGCCGCAGCCGGTCTATCGGCACCATTCTTTGGTACGCGATGAGGACGGCAAAAAACTTTCAAAATCCACAATGGCGAGGAGCGCGTTCGTCGGCTGATTGGCCTCGATTCGGTTTGATTCAAGGCCCGCGGTGTGACTCGACCCAATTGGGCCAGACGTGGCATGTTCGGTGCCGGGGGAATCATGACGGCGAAGTCGCGCGCAAAGCGCAGGCGGCAAAAACCTGCTCCACAAACGAAGGCGCGTGTATCGAAAAAGCGCGCCGTAAGGGCGGCTGCAAAAAAGCCTCGTGCCAAGAAAGTTCCGAAAGGTCCGGAAGCCAACGCTGTCGAGACCGCGCTTGCGGCATTTGCCCATGAGGTCCGCACACCGCTGACGGGTATTCTTGCGATCAGTTCATTGCTGGCGACGTCGGATCTGGGTGAGCGAGAGCGACGCTGGGTCGAGACGATCAAGGTCGGCGCGGAACATCTGGCATCGCTGGCCACGCTTTTCGTCGATGCGGCGCGGCGCGGCGGTGCCGGTCTTCAGACGCGCCAGGATTTTTTCGATCTTCGCACCCTTGCGCGCACTGCAGGCGACTCCTTGGCGGGCCGTGCGTCGGCGAAGGGACTTAAATCGAAGATCGCAATTGCTGAAAATTTGCCCGCCTTTGTTATCGGCGACCCGGTAAGGCTCAGGGCCGCATTGGAAAATCTGATCGATAATGCAGTCAAGTTTACCGAGCGAGGCGAAGTTGCGCTCGATGTCTCGGCGCACCCCGACGATAAAAAACAAGTACAGATTGCGTTTGCGATATCGGATAGCGGGATCGGCTTGTCGCAAGCCGAAATCGGGCGGCTGTTCAAGCCGTTCTCGCAAGCCAATCTGAATATAGCGTCGCGCTTTGGCGGTGCCGGTCTTGGCCTCTCGTCTGTCAGGCAGCTTGCACGCGCGATGGGTGGGGACGTATCGGCTACTCAGCGGGGCGGCGGCGGAACGACATTCACGCTGGCCGTGCGGCTCAAGCAAGCAGACGAATTGAATGTGGCGCTGGACGATAGCGACGCCTTGCCATTGTCAAATTCCAAACCGCTTCGCCTCCTTAGCGTCGAGGACAATCCGTTCGGCCGTGTCGTGCTGAACGCAATCCTCACCGAGCTTGGCCACAAAACTGAATTCATCGGAAATGGCGAAGCCGCAGCTGAGCGAATTGCGCACGGCACATTCGATGCGGTGCTGATGGATATGGTGTTGCCGGGTATCGACGGCATTGAAGCCATCCGCCGCGTGCGCGCGCTCGGAAAGCCGCACGGGCGAATTGCGATTATCGGTGTGTCGGGCCGCGCGGAAGATGCGCAGGCATCGCGCGCGGCAGGTGCCGACGCATTTCTGGTTAAACCCGTGTCGCCTCGGACCCTTGCGACCGCGCTGGTTGAAGCGACCCGCCGTGCGGCAGCTGCGACTTGACGATCGCTGCATTGAGTTCGCCGCCATACACGAAAATAGCGGCTATAAAATAGAGGAAGACCAGCGCGATCATCACGGACGCAAGGCCTGCATAGGTCGTGACGTAGTTGTCGGCGAAACGCGCGAGGTATTGACCGAACACGATACCGGACACGAGCGAGCCGATCATGGTGATGACGATGCCAGGCATAATCTCTCGCATCTTGCGCGTGCCTGCCGGCAGCCATTTGTGCAAAATCACCAATGCGACGATGAGCGCGATGCTCGTTAGCCCAAATCGTAAGATCAGAAAAAGATTTTCGTTCGGCTCGACTCTGAGTGGAATATAGCGACGCGCGGTCGCGACAATCAGCGGTCCAAGCACGATCAGGAACGCCATCGCCAGCGACATGATCGCAGCAACCATCGTGTACCCGATCGATTCGAGACGAAGCCAATACCAGCGCCGCGGTTCTACGACGCTGTAGGCGCGGTTAAGTCCGACGCGCAGGCTTTCCACTCCATTCGACGCAAAGTAGATCGCGAGCACGACGCCAATAGTCAGCGTGCCGCCATTTGCCTGAGTGAGGACGTTATGAATTTCACCGGACAATGCATTCGCCACCTGAGAGGGCCAGGTATCCAGCATCAGTTCCGCTGCCTGGTCGGCGAGAGCTTTTGAACCGAAAAATCCTGCAAGCGATGTGATGACGATGAGAAACGGGAAAAGCGCCATCAGCGCGGACAACGCAATATGACTTGCAATCGCCCAGCCATCATCGGCCAGGAACGTATAGAACGCATCGAGTACGATCTTAAAGGCGTTATACAGATGCCTCACTTTGTCTCCCGAACCTTCATCGGTCAAATTAGCGTGCGCGGACCATGAAGTCAGTACGGAGGATACGAGAAAAGGTTCTGTCCCGTGAAATATAATCCGCAATGGCGCGCGGCTTCCTGCGGTGTTATGTAGCGCCCATGGGAACATTTCTGAGCAACATCGCCCTTCCAGTCGCCCTTGCTGCGGTGACAATCGTATTGTTGCTTGGTCTGTTTAACATGATGCGCGGTGGCTCGCCGAACAGATCGCAGCGTCTGATGCAGCTACGGGTATTGTTTCAATTCGTCGCAATTGTGATCACGATGCTCACGCTATTTGCATTGGGCCGATAACTAGCAAGTTCAACCGTCAGGATGGATTGAGTCATGGTCATTCTCAACCGCATCTATACGCGTACCGGCGACGACGGCACGACGGCGCTGGGCAGCGGTGAGCGCCGTCCAAAATATGATTTGCGTGTTGCGGCCTATGGCACGGTTGATGAAACCAACGCGGCGATCGGCGTTGTGCGGCTCCATCTCGATGCCGAGAAGAAAATCGACGCCATGCTTGGGCTCGTACAAAATGACCTGTTCGACCTTGGGGCCGATCTCGCGGTTCCGCAACGCGATGGGAAGGCTGAACGTTTGCGCGTTCTTGCTACGCAGGTCGCCCGGCTTGAGCGCGACATCGACGTTCTGAATGGCGATCTCGCGCCGCTGAACTCGTTTGTTTTGCCGGGGGGCAGGCCCGCTGCAGCCTATCTACATCTCGCGCGCACCATCTGCCGCCGTGCCGAACGAATGGTGGTCGAACTGGCATCCCAGCCGGACGAACCCGTCAACGGTGAGGCTGTGCAATACCTCAATCGGCTGTCGGACTTCCTGTTCGTCGCTAGCCGCACGGTCAACGACAACGGTGCCGGCGATGTGCTGTGGGTGCCGGGGCAAAACCGCTAAGCTGCAGAATAGCTATACGTTTTCGGTTTTTCAGGATTGCTGCGTTGACCCCGATTGGCCGGACCTTTAGGTTCCGCCGCCACAGATCAATCCAAGCTAATATGCGAAAGGGAACCGATGAAGGTTCTGGTGCCGGTCAAGCGGGTCGTCGACTACAACGTGAAAATTCGCGTCAAGAGCGATGGCTCGGGTGTCGAACTCGCCAATGTCAAAATGTCGATGAATCCGTTTGACGAAATCGCCGTCGAGGAAGCCCTGCGCCTGAAAGAGGCCGGCAAAGCGACGGAGATCGTTGTGGTGTCGATTGGTCCGGCCCAGGCCTCGGAGACCATCCGCACCGGTCTGGCGATGGGCGCGGATCGCGGCATCCTTGTGAAAGCCGATGGCATGGTCGAGCCGCTGGCGGTTGCAAAAATTCTCAAAGCGATTGTCGATGAGGAAAAGCCTGGGCTCGTCATTCTCGGCAAGCAGGCTATCGACGACGACTCCAACCAGACCGGCCAGATGCTGGCAGCATTGCTTGGCTGGTCGCAGGCGACATTCGCATCGAAACTCGAAGTCGATGGTTCGGATTTCAAGGTGACGCGCGAAGTCGATGGTGGCTTGCAAACCGTCAAGGTCAAGGGACCGGCAATTGTCACCACCGACTTGCGTTTGAACGAGCCGCGCTACGCGAGCTTGCCGAACATCATGAAGGCGAAGAAGAAGCCAATCGACGAGAAAGCCGCCGACAGCTACGGCGTCGATCTTTCGCCGCGGCTTGAAATCCTCAAGACAACTGAACCACCGGGCCGCAAGGCTGGCGTCAAGGTCAAGGACGTCGCCGAACTGGTGTCGAAGCTTAAAGAAGTTGGAGCGATCTGATGGCCACGTTGCTCATTGCCGAACACGACCACGAGACGCTCAAGGATTCCACCAACAAGGCGTTGACCGCAGCATCTGCGCTCGGTGCCGAAGTTCATGTCCTGGTTGCCGGCGGCGGCCAAGGCACCAAAGGCGCTGCAGAAGCTGCGGCGAAACTGAAAGGCGTTACGAAAGTTTTGCTCTCTGAAAACGCGATTTACGAACACGATCTTGCCGAGCCGTTGGCTGCTTTGATCGTTTCGCTTGGCGGTTCGTATGATGCCATTGTCGCGCCCGCGACCTCTCGCTTCAAGAACGTGATGCCCCGCGTTGCCGCGCTGCTCGACGTGATGCAGATTTCAGAAATCATCAAGGTGGTGTCGCCCGACACGTTTGAGCGCCCGATCTATGCTGGCAATGCGATCCAGACCGTGAAGTCGAAGGACAAGAAGAAAGTCATCACCGTGCGCACGTCGACATTTGGCGCAGCAGGCGAGGGTGGCAGCGCTTCGGTCGAGACGACAGCCGCGGCAAACGATCCTGGCCTCTCGAGCTTTGTCGGCGAGGAAGTCGCCAAGAGCGATCGTCCGGAGCTGACATCGGCGAAGATCATTGTGTCCGGTGGACGCGCAATGCAGAGCCGCGAGAACTTCACCAAATATATCGAGCCGCTCGCCGATAAGCTCGGCGCCGGCGTTGGCGCGTCGCGCGCTGCCGTGGACGCGGGTTACGCGCCGAACGACTGGCAGGTCGGACAGACCGGCAAGGTCGTCGCGCCGGAGCTTTATATCGCCATCGGCATTTCCGGAGCGATCCAGCATCTCGCCGGCATGAAAGATTCCAAGGTGATCGTCGCAATTAATAAAGACGAGGACGCGCCAATTTTCCAGGTCGCAGATTTCGGTCTTGTCGCGGATCTTTATCAGGCGGTTCCGGAATTAACTGCGGCGCTTTGACGGCGGCGCGGGGATAATGAAACGCTGGGCGGTGTTCGACGTAATATAAGATGCGAGCCGCGAGATTTTCCCAGCCGGCTACAAAGAGATCGAAGCAGATGGCGACAATAAAGACCGTCGGTGTGATTGGGTCGGGCCAGATGGGCAACGGCATCGCGCATGTCGCAGCCCTTGCTGGATTTGATGTTGTCTTGAACGACCTGTCCGCCGATCGTCTCAAATCCGCCATGGCGACGATTAACGGCAATCTGACCCGGCAAGTCACGAAGAAAACCATCACTGAAGACGCCCACCAGAAGGCGCTGGCACGCATCACGTCTTCTGAAAGCCTCGAAGGGCTCGCCGGGTGCGATCTCGTCATCGAGACGGCGGTCGAGAAGGAAGAGGTCAAGCGCAAGATCTTTCACGATGTCTGCGCAGTGCTGAAACCGACTGCCATCGTCGCGTCCAATACGTCTTCCATCTCAATCACACGGCTAGCCGCATCGACGGACAGGCCGGAGAAGTTTATCGGCATTCATTTCATGAATCCGGTTCCGGTCATGGAATTGGTTGAGCTGATCCGCGGAATTGCGACCGACGACGAGACGTTCGAGGCGTCGCGGGAGTTTGTCGCCAAGATGGGCAAACAGATTGCCGTCTCGGAAGATTTTCCGGCTTTCATCGTCAATCGCATTCTGCTGCCGATGATCAACGAGGCGATCTACACGCTTTACGAAGGCGTCGGAAACGTCGAGGCGATCGATGCGGCGATGAAGCTTGGAGCGCATCATCCGATGGGGCCGCTCGAGCTTGCGGATTTCATCGGTCTCGATACCTGGTTGTCGATCATGCAGGTCCTGCATGAAGGTCTGGCGGATTCTAAATACCGCCCGTGTCCTTTGTTGGTGAAATATGTCGAGGCTGGCTGGCTGGGACGTAAGTCGCAGCGCGGCTTCTACGATTATCGCGGCGACAAGCCGGTGCCGACGCGCTAGGTCGCTTTAAATTCTTTAACCACTTTGCTTTAAGCCTGACGCGTTCACCTATCGTGAGTGCGTAATCTATGGATGTGTCGAGTATTGCCGCGAGTCTTGTCGCCATGCAGGCGGGTAACCTTCAGCAGCAGATCGCAACCAGCGTTTTGAAGCAGAATATCGATCAGCAGCGATCTGTGCTCCAGCTTCTTCAACCGTCGCCGAGCGTCGCCAACTTAGCTCCGGGCGTTGGCGGCAACGTCGATATTTCTGCTTAAGATCAGACCGGCGTCATCCAGCCGATACCCGCGCCGCTCGGCTCGAGCAGCATCGCAATTCGCCCAACATTCGGCACATCGAAAATCGGCATCATCAGCTTTGCGCCGCTGGCTGCCGCCTTCTTCACGCGGGCATCGACATCGTCCACGGCAAGAAACGGAATCCAGCTTTCGGGCACATCCTTGAAGCGCTCGGTCAACTCGAACAATCCGGCGACCGGCTGTCCGTCCGCAATCGCGACCCAATAGGTCGTGCCGTCAGGTGTTTTGCTTCCCTCGAACGTCCAGCCGATGGTCTCTTGGTAGAATTTCTTGGCGCGCTCCGCATTGCGGGTGCGCAATTCGTTCCAGTGAAAATGGCCGTGCGCTGTCATGGTGCACTCCTTGGGTTTTGTAATTCGCGACGCGTCTCTCCAGGCAGCGTCAAACACGAGTCGATAAAAATTCTCGCCACGTACGTGCAGCGGGATGACGAAACGATCCCGCTCCAAAAAAGCGCGTCGCGCAGCATTAGGCCTGCTCATAGGCCTGCTGCAGCTTGCCGATGTCGAGCTTCGTCATCTGCATGAGAGCCTGCATGACGTTCTGCGATTTTTTCGGATTTCCGCCGCTCATCATTTTGCCAAGCGCGGCGGGGACGACCTGCCAAGAGAGACCAAATTTATCCTTGAGCCATCCACATTGCGATTCCTCGCCGCCGTCCGCGGTCAGCTTATTCCAGAAATAGTCCAACTCTTCCTGGTTCTCGACGCTAATGAAGAAGGAAACCGCCTCGTTGAATTTGAACCGTGGGCCGCCATTGAGAGCGTTGAATTTCTGCCCTTCGAGTTCAAACGTCGCCATGAAATCATTGACGGTTTCGACCTTTGCATTGGGAAAGACCGATTTGTAAAAGGCGACAGCTTCAGGGACGTTGTTATCGAACCAGAGGAAAGGTGTGATTGAAGTCATCGGGATGTCCTTGATGGTGGGTGCAGTTAGCTTGCGCGGCATCGTTTAAGTGGAGGTCGAAAGGGCGCGTGAATGTGGGGCGGGTGACGCTATGCGGTCACGATGGTGTCGAAACCGCCGTAGATCATACGCTTGCCGTCGAACGGCACATTCTCTGGATTCATCATCGCGGCGAGGCGCGGGTCTTTCATGACCTCCTTGAGTACGGCGTCGCGATGCTTACGGGATTTGTAGGCGATCCACGAGAACACGACAGTTTCGCCTGTCTTCAGTTTTACGCTGCGCGGAAATGACGTCCACTTGCCCTTCTTCACGTCCTCCGCCACGCATTCGCGGTAATCCAGCGCGCCATGTTCGAGCCAAACCTTGCAGGCTTTCTTCGCCATTGCGCGATAAGCGCTCAGCTTTTTCTTCGGCACCGGCACGATGAATCCATCGACGTATTGCATGTGAATTTCCTTCCCTAATTGATTTTAAGCGAACAGCCGCTCGAGCTTGTCGAGCGTGCCGGTCCAGCCTCGCTTGTGGCCGTCGCGTGCAGCCTCATCAAAGAACTTGTCATGCGTGAGGGTAAGAAACGTCATATCGCCCTCCGGCTTCAGGACGACCGTGACCTGCGATTGTCGTTCAGGAGTCGAATGCCACGCCCAAGTGAAAACGAGCCGCTCGTTTGGCAGCACTTCAAGATATTTGCCGCCGACCTCATGCTGCTCGCCGTCGTCCGTCTTGAAGCGCACGCGAAACGATCCGCCCACGCGCACATCCATCTGCGCCTCTACGCTGTCGCCGACGGTGTTAGCAGGGCCGAACCAGTGAATTATTTTTTCGGGGTCCGTCCAGGCAGCGAAGACTTTGGCGGGCGACGCTTTGAGGCGTCTTGCGAGGGTGAGGCTTGGTTGGGCGAGCATGTGTCTTCCTCCACAAAAGCAGCGAGACGGTCGAGTTGCGCGGACCAGAATCGCTGGTAGCGATTGAGCCATTCCATGGCCTGCTCCATCGGGGCTGCGGTAAGGCGGCAGGTCACTGTGCGACCGGTCTTGGTGCGCGTGATGAGGCCCGCGTCCGACAGCACATCGAGATGTTTCATCACCGCCGGCAACGACATCGCAAAAGGCTTTGCGAGGTCGCTAATGGAAACGCTGTCGCGCCCTTCCAGTTGCGACAGCAATGCGCGGCGGGTGGGGTCAGCCACCGCTGCAAAGACACGATCCAGACGATCCGACGAATAGTAAACCATTTGGTTAAGTATAGCGATGCAGCGAAACGGGTCAAGAGCCCGGATTGAATAAATTCGATGAGACGAAGAGCGGCGCTATTTTGCGATGGCGGATTTCAGCAAATTCACTGCGTCATCGCTGGCCCATTCCGCGGGTCCTGCAATATTGGCGATTTCGCAGCCTGAACCATCGATGATGACCGATGTCGGCATACCTAGCGCCAGATTGGCGCTCTTCAAATCCTGAAACACCTTCGCCTTGTCGTCGTGAAAGTACGCCAGGTGAGTGAGATTTCCGTCTTTCAGAAAATTCTTCGGCTTGTCGGGATCGCGGGTGTCGATGTTGATTGCAACGACCTCGAAATCCTTGCTGCCCAGCGTCGTCTGCAGCTTATCGAGTGCCGGCATTTCCCTGCGGCACGGCACGCACCACGTCGCCCATAGGTTGATGAGAACAGTACGGCCCTTCCATTCCGACAGCTTTCTTGGCTTGCCATCGGCGTCATTGAAAGCGAGATCCGGAAGCTGGCGGGGTGATGTCGCCATGGTTAACGCGGCAACTTCGCCTTTTGCCAGCGGCGCAATCTTTTTGGCGATATCGACGGCGGCGGCACAGCTTGTTTGGGCATGCGCATTGCGCGTTAACCCATCGATCCCGTATATCCCCCCAATTCCCGTAATAGACGCTATAATGGCAGCCACAGCGATCACCAAGATGCGAAGAAGGTTTCTGCTGGACAGGTCGGATGTCTGCTGATCGGTGTCCGGCATGGAGTTCGTCTTTGCTGATATCGGCGGGGACAGAGTTAACGGGCGGCGAGTTAGAAAAGTTTCGGGCCAAGTGTTGAGATTGTCATGAGCAACAAGATGTGGGGCGGCCGGTTCGGTGAAAGCCCCGACGCAATTATGGAGGAGATCAACGTCTCGATCGACGTCGATCAACACCTATACGCTCAGGATATCGCCGCGTCCAAGGCGCATGCAGTCATGCTTGCGTCCCAAGGTATTATCACGGCAAACGATGCAAAAAACATCGCCGGCGGTCTAGACACGATTTTGTCAGAGATCGGCAAGGGTACGTTCACGTTCAAGCGCGCGCTCGAAGACATCCATATGAATGTCGAAAGCCGTCTCGGCGAACTGATCGGCCCTGCGGCCGGACGTCTCCATACAGCCCGATCGCGCAACGATCAGGTCGCGACCGACTTTCGCCTCTATGTCCGCGACATCGTCGACGACATCGATCATGCACTCGCTGCATTTCAGCGCGCATTGGTCGAACGCGCTCTCGAACACGCCGATACGGTGATGCCGGGCTTTACACATTTGCAGACCGCGCAACCGGTGACGTTCGGACATCATCTGCTCGCCTATGTTGAAATGGCGTCCCGGGATCGCGGGCGGTTTGCGGACGCACGCAAGCGCTTAAATGAAAGTCCTCTCGGTGCTGCGGCTCTCGCGGGGACGTCGTTCCCGATCGATCGCGACGCAACGGCAAATGCTCTCGGTTTCGATCGTCCGATGGCAAATTCGCTCGATGCTGTCTCCGATCGCGATTTCGTTCTGGAAACTTTGTCGGCGGCATCGATCGCGTCGGTGCATCTGTCGCGCTTCGCCGAGGAAATCGTGATCTGGACTTCGCCGCTGGTGGGGCTGGTGCGCTTGTCGGATAAATTCACGACCGGCTCATCGATCATGCCGCAGAAGCGGAATCCCGATGCCGCCGAACTGGTGCGCGCCAAGACCGGCCGCATCATCGGCTCGCTCACGGCATTGTTGATCGTGATGAAGGGTCTGCCGCTCGCCTATCAAAAGGACATGCAGGAAGACAAGCAAGGTGCGATGGAAGCATTCTCCGCGCTGTCGCTTGCCGTAAGAGCTATGACCGGGATGGTTCTCGATATCGTGCCCGACGAGGCGCGAATGAAAGTCGCAGCCGGTGAAGGCTATGCAACCGCGACCGATCTGGCCGACTGGCTGGTCAGAACGTTGAAGATGCCGTTTCGCGATGCGCATCACGTCACCGGGCGTATTGTCGCAAAGGCAGCGGAGGCCGGGCTGGCGCTCCATAAATTACCGCTTGGCGACATGCAGGCGATCGAACCGAAAATCACCGCTGGCGTGATGGACGTTCTTTCCGTGCAGGCCTCGGTTGAAAGCCGCACGAGCTACGGCGGG
>JAPLPA010000518.1 GCA_026400415.1 Afipia sp.
TTGCCCAAGACAAGACAAGCGGGTTTGGTTGTTGCATAAATACGTGCTGCGCGAGCGATCATTTCAGGATCGCAGCCGGTGATTTTGGCGACCCGATCCAGAGGGTAATCTTTAGCACGCGCACGCAATTCCTCGAATCCGTGACAGTACTTTCCGACAAAATCAACGTCGTAGAGATTTTCTTCGATGATCAGATTGATCCAACCCAACGCCATCGCGGCGTCTGTACCCGGCCGCAGCGGCAGCCAGATATCCACCGGGCCTGCGGACGCTGGCCACCGTGGATCGATAAGGATATGCGTTGGTTGGCCCCGCAACGCATCCGTCATTGGCGTATGGCCGATGAGACCATGATCGTTGCTGGTACGTTTTTGAGAGCCCCACTCCACAATGCATTTCGGGTTCGACCAGAAATCCGGAACGACCGCGCCGTCCCATGTCTTGCCGCTGAATTTTCCTGTGGCTGTAATCTGGCATGCGGCGACGCGAACCGCATAACAAAAATAGCTGATCGCAATGACGTTCGGCGTGCCAAACAAATTCGCAAGCCGACTGACGATATTCGTATTGTTGAGACCCATGCCTCGCGCGAAGGTCACGCTCTCAGCACCATACTGGCTTTTGATAGCTTGCATCTTCGCGGCGATGAACTCAGTTGCCTCGTCCCATGACGACCGGCGCCATTGGCCGCTGCCGCGCTCGCCCGTACGGATGAGCGGATAGTCCAATCGGTCCGGATGGTAGACCTGATCGATCGAGGGTTGGCCTGCTTTCGAGCAAAGCTTGCCTCTGTTGATGGGATGATCCGGATCGCCCAACACCTCCGTGATCCGTCCATCTTCCATATGGACAATGGTACCACAGCCGCCATGACACATACGGCAAACAACCTTGTGGGTTTCTTTTTTTCCGCCCTTGGAGCTGATCGTCGGTGATGTGTTGGACTTAAGAGCGACCCGCATTAGATGTCTCCTTTTGCCTTCCGAAAAGCCGAAGCTCCAAGGCTCCGGAAAGTCTTCTGGAAAACCCTCACTGCAGTCAAGCTATAGACGGAAATCTCGCCCTTCGCACCGTGCAGGCAGCGTCGCAAAAGTCACTATTCTTCCCACTCGTCAAATGCGTCGAAGGCGGCCTTCACTTCATGTTGATGCTCGAGAAAAATATGCTTTGAGATATCGTCACAAACGCGTTTGGCGACGAACTGTATCGCAGAGAGATTGCAACGGAACCCGCTTAGATTACGCTCAACAAATGAATCCTCGGGGCGCTTTGGTGTGAATTGCAAAGAACGGCCGAGGTATGGACTCAGTTCCAGCTCTGGATGCGTTCTACCGTCTATAGGGGTGAAAACGTCTTTCCAGACCTGAATGTGCGGTAAGATTGATTGCAGCTCGGATTGCCCGAATATCGAGTTGTTAGAGCCAGTGCCGCAGATCATGAAATCGTGCCGCAGCTCTGTGCCGCCATACACGCCGACGATCTTTTCTTTTTCATAGGCAATATCATCGATTCCCGCTTTGCCAAAAATCCGGAATCGCGGGTCACGGACCGCCGGCGGGACACCAAGATCAAGGTCCGCGATACTATAACTCCATTTCATCTCATCGGGGAGATCGATGTAGTGGCGATGGTAGCCAATCCAGCGGCTGCCCCAACAAACGCGATGGGCTGACGGCAGATCTTTCCTTCGAAGCATCAGGTCGACACTTTTTGCTCCAGCCGAGAGGACGGCATTCGCCCAATCGAAGGCGCTCGCACCGCCGCCGATCACGACAACGTCCTTATCCTTCAAATGTCCGATTTCAGGTTCCGTCATCGTGTGCGCATAGACGTGAACCGGTAGTCTGTCCTGGACGATGCGCGGGAAGCGATGCTTTCCGCCACTTTCGATTCCAGTGCACATTACAACAAACTCAGCGCGGGCGATTCCAGTCGACGTATCGATCTCAAAAAGCCGCTCATCTTCGTTCCAACGGATGTTACGAACCGCTGTTTCATATTTGGTTGGTAGGTCTGTGGTGCCCGCAAACCAATCCAGATAGTCCGCCCAAATCGTTCGAGGAATCTTTTGAATGCTCTCGTAATAATTTCGTCCGTAACGCGCTTCCGACCATCGTATAAAATGCAGACTGGGAATTCCCCAGTCGAGGCCGCCCGTTGAATCCTTTCGCGTCCGCAAAAGATGATTCCGCGCATAGGTTCTCCAGGGGCCCTGTCGACCTGGAGGATTCTGATCAAATATCATTGTGTTCTTGATGCCGTGCCGAAATAGACCGAACGCAACGCCGAGGCCGCGCAAAAGGCCCGCGACTTCGTCAATGCCCAAGGCGCCAAGATGTCCTACCGCACGGCGCTCGGCGGTAAGGCCTTCATCAAAGATTGGCTCGAAGCCGCCGGCATCGACAGCATTCCCCATGCTTTCGTGATCGCCGAAGGCAAAGTCGCCTGGATCGGACATCCCGCCGAACTCAACGACGAGATGCTCGGCGATA
>JAPLPA010000165.1:0-5264 GCA_026400415.1 Afipia sp.
CGACCATTCGCAACGCCACCAGAATCCTGGTGTTCGACAAGGGCATGGTCATCGAAAGCGGCACGTTCGACGAACTCGTTGCGCAGGGCGGATATTTTGCACGGCTCGCCAAGGCGCAATTCATGGTGCAGGAAAATGCCAAGCAGCAGATTCCTGCGCCTGCATTGTCGCCGGAAACGAAGCCCTGACCCGATCAACATGTGGGCATTGCCGGATTTTGGCCCATTTCATGCTTGAATGATCCCAAAAGTGACTATTCCGCATCGCCGCAAACGGATAAACAGTCGCGGCGCTCCGTAGCTCAAACGCATGGTCTGTCCACGTCATGATTTCCGTCGCCCCGATTTGCACGATTGGAAGCTGACCGTGGCTCTGCGTCGTTTCGTAAGTGCAAGTATTGCCGCGTTGACGCTGATATGCGCCGCCCAGTCTGCGCGTGCCGAAGCGATACTCGTGATCGAGGCCGACACCGGTAAAGTGTTGCAGGCCGAAAACGCGACCTATCCGTGGTATCCGGCGTCCGTCACAAAAATCATGACCGCCTATGTGGCGTTGAAAGCGGTGAAGGAAGGCCGCCTCACGCTCGACTCGCTGTTCACGGTGTCACCGGCTGCAGCCGCTCAGTCGCCCTCGAAGATGGGCTTCAAGCCAGGAACGCAGGTTACGCTCGATAACGCGCTCAAGATGATGATGGTGAAATCCGCCAATGACATCGCCGTCGTGATCGCCGAGGGCGTTGGCGGCTCGATCGACGGCTTCTCCGCCGAGATGAACAAAAATGCGCAGCGCCTCGGCATGACGCAGACGTCTTACGTCAATCCGAACGGGCTTCCTGCCGAGGGACAGATCACATCGGCGCGCGACCTCGGGATTCTGGCGCGCGCAGTGTTCAAGGATTTGCCGGAGTACGAATATTTCATGCATCTGCCCGGCATCAAATTCGGCCGCAAGACCACGATGAATTTCAACAAGCTGATCGGCCGCTATCCCGGCGCCGACGGCATGAAGACCGGATTCATCTGCGCCTCCGGATTCAATCTCGTCGCATCCGCCACGCGCGGCAATAAGCGGCTGATTGCCATCGTGCTCGGCGCGCAATCCTCCGCGCAGCGCGCCGCCAAGGCCGCGCAATTGCTGGAGCGCGGATTCAGCAACAACAAGCTCGCATGGCTTAAACCGTCGCTCGGCACTGTGGACTCGCTGGCACCTATTGACGCCTCGCCGCCCGATCTACGCGACCAGATGTGTGGACCAAAACGCAAGCGTCCGGCGGCCGAAGATGAAGAAGACGATGTCGAGATCGCAACCGGCGCTGAGACCAGCGACGGCAACCCGTCGATGTATGCGGCAGGCGTGCAGCCACCGACCATGAAGACATCCGAATTGCTGGCCGGTGCAGGCACATCTGCGCCGCCAATCATCGTCTATACTGGACCGACGCGAACGGGTGCAGCTATTGCGGCGGCAGATGCAGCCGAAACTGAAGCACAGGCAGCAAAGGGAAAAGGCAAAAAGAGCAAGAAGCCTCAGGTCGCAGCTGTGAAGCCCGACGCAAAGCCGGAAAAGAAAAAAGACGCCAAGAAGGATGAGAAGCCCGCGGCAAAGCCCGATGCCAAGAGTGACACCAAGACAGCGGCCAAGCCCGCTCCAAAATCGGATTCAAAGCCTGAGCCGAAGCCGATCGCCAATTCCGCCAAGCCGCTATCTGGCGACCTGAAGCCTGCCGCCAAACCGGCGCCTAAGTCTTCTGACGCCAAGCCCTCTGACGCTGCAAAAAGCAGCAGCAAACCTGCGGCCGAGAAGAAATCCGACACGCCGCCGCGTAGCTGATCGCCGCGCATTATTGTGCTTTGCGGAAACACCGCGAACCGCCGCCTTTCCGCGTGCCGCAATATGCGGCGTTACCGCGCACAGGCTTGCTAAGCCTCCGGCTTCGCTCAATACTTGAGGGCAATCGAGGCACCCCATCGCGAGAACTGGGGGCCATCAGGAACTAACATTGAGGGGAAACATCATGGAACGCATCTGGCTCAAGCAATATCCGGCCGGCGTGCCTCACGACATCGACGCTTCGATCTATCCGTCGCTGGTCGAGTTGCTGGAGGAGAGCTTCAAGAAATTTGCCGATCGCAAATCGTTCATCTGCATGGACAAGTCGATCACCTATCGTGACCTCGATGAAATGTCGTCTGCCATAGGCGCCTACCTGCAGAGCAAGGGTCTCAAGAAAGGCGCGCGCGTCGCCATCATGATGCCGAACGTGCTGCAGAACCCGGTGGCATCGGCGGCAATCCTGCGCGCAGGCTACACGGTGGTGAACGTCAATCCGCTCTACACGCCGCGCGAACTTGAACATCAGCTAAAGGATTCCGGAGCGGAAGCGATCATCCTGCTGGAAAATTTCGCCACCACGCTCGAGAAGGTGATCGCGAAGACCAACGTCAAGCACGTCATCATGGGCTCGATGGGCGATCTGCTCGGCTTCAAGGGGCACATCGTCAATTTTGTCGTGCGCAAAGTAAAGAAGATGGTGCCGGCATTCTCTATCCCGAGTGCCGTTTCTTTCAATGACGCGTTGGCAGCCGGCCGCAAGATGACGCTGAACAAGCCGAAGCTGAATGGCGACGATGTTGCCTTCCTGCAATATACCGGCGGCACCACCGGCGTCTCGAAGGGCGCAACGCTGCTTCATCGAAACATTCTCGCCAACGTGCTGCAGAACGATGCGTGGCTGCAACCGGCGCTGAAAAAGCCGCCGCATGTGGAAGCGCTGTTCATCGTCTGCGCGCTTCCGCTCTATCATATCTTCGCGCTGACGGCCTGCTTCCTGCTCGCGGTGCGCGCCGGTGGCGTGAACCTTCTCATCCCGAACCCGCGTGACATGGCGGGCTTCGTCAAGGAATTGAAGAAGTATCAGGTCAACTCCTTCCCTGCCGTGAATACGCTTTACAATGGATTGCTGCATACACCGGGCTTCTCCGAGCTGGATTTCTCCAAACTCAAGAGCTGCTTCGGCGGCGGCATGGCAGTGCAAAAGCCAGTCGCCGACAAATGGACACAAGTGACGGGCGTGGCGCTCTCCGAAGGCTACGGTCTTTCGGAAACCTCGCCAACGCTGACATGTAATCCGGCGGACACCGACAAGTTCTCCGGTTCGATCGGCATTCCTGTGCCTTCAACATGGCTCTCGATTCGCGACGATGACGGCAAGGAAGTGCCACTCGGTGAGGCCGGCGAAATCTGCGCCAAGGGTCCGCAGGTGATGGCGGGCTATTGGCAGCGTCCGGAAGAGACTGCGAAAGTCATGACCAGCGACGGTTACTTCCGCACCGGCGACATCGGTATTATGTCGCCCGATGGCTATACCAAAATCGTCGACCGCAAGAAGGACATGATCCTCGTCTCCGGCTTCAACGTCTATCCGAACGAGGTCGAGGAAGTGATCGCAAGTCATCCGGGCGTTCTCGAATGTGCCGTGATCGGTGTGGCGGATGCGAAGTCAGGCGAAGCCGTCAAGGCATTCGTCGTGAAGAAGGATCCGAACCTCACATCGCAGGACGTCATCGCCTTCGCGCAGAAAGAATTGACCGGCTACAAGGTACCAAAGTTGGTCGAATTCCGAGCCGATCTGCCGAAGACCAATGTCGGCAAGATTCTTCGCCGCGAATTGCGCGATGAAAAACCGAAAGCTGCGGCGGCTGCCGCAAGCTAGATTTTTCACCTCAACCAAGATTCACATGGCCGGGCTTGTCCCGGCCATGATGATTCTGGTGAGTTCAACGCCACGTACTCAATCCCGATATTCAGGAATATCCCGCGCCGTGAAGACGATCACTCTGCTTGCCGTGATGGCTACGCTGCTATTCGATGTGTTGGGGACCAAGTCGAGTGTCGGCGGCCCGATGACGGAACTGCTGATCGGCTTTCTCACGATGTGGTCTGTGGGAATTTACGAAGCCTGGTCGGAAAAGCGCGGGCCGCTTGGATGGGCCCTCAGCGTTTTTGTCGCGTTCATTGGCGGTTTCATCGGGATCAGCCTGTTCGGCATGGTGCTCGAAAGAATCATGACGCTCGTTCATTTCGAAGGTGTCCTTGCGACCTCGAACCATCCGTTGCGATATATTGCAATGGTCGGCATGCCTATCTTCACAGTGCTCGGCGCGTGGCTACCGCTCAAACTCATCAATCGGCTCCGATAAATTCATGATCGCATCCCTCTCTACTCCCGCCGACATCCTCTCGTTCTGGCGTCACGCCGGATACGAGCGCTGGTATGGCAAGGACGACGCGTTCGACACGGTGTTGCGCACGCGCTTTCAGGTCACATGGGAAGCGGCGCGCGCGGGCAAGCTCGCGTCGTGGCAAACATCGGACGACGGCGCGCTGGCGCTAGTGATCGTGCTTGATCAGTTCCCACGCAACATGTTTCGCGGCGATCCGAAGATGTTTTCGACCGATGCGATGGCATTGGAAGTAACCCAAGCCGCGATCGCGCAGGGCCGCGACAAGCGCGCTGACAAAGTATTGCGGTCCTTTTTCTATCTGCCGTTCGAACATTCGGAATCGATGGACATTCAGGAACGCAGCATTGCGCTCTATACCGAATTCGGCGACGCGGACGGCCTCAAATGGGCAAATGCACACGCCGACATCATTCGCAAGTTCGGCCGTTTTCCCCATCGGAACGCAACGCTCGGTCGCACGACGACGCCTGAAGAAAAAGCGTTTCTCGATGCCGGCGGCTTTGCGGGCTAAGGCCGATACCGTCCACCCAACCAATTCTTAACGAATCCTTGCTAAGGCCAAATCCTGCCGCACCGAGCGGCTTGATTGTTTGGGCACTTACTTCATGGCCATGATGGAAACGCAAAATGTCTCGATGGCCGGCTTTGTGCAAAGGCTGCGCGATCTGCTCGGCAGCAACAGCGACGCGTCGCTGACCAAACGTCTCGCCGGCACTGTCTTTATCATTCGCGTGTTGAGCGCCGGCCTTGCCTATTTCAGCCAGGTCCTGCTGGCGCGCTGGATGGGCGGCTCGGAATACGGTGTCTATGTCTACGTCTGGACCTGGGTGCTGCTGCTCGGCTCGATGCTGGATTTCGGCATTTCGGTCGGCGCGCAGAAAATCATCCCCGAATATCGCACCGGCAAGCAACTCGCATTGCTGCGCGGCTTTCTGTCGGGAAGCCGCTGGCTCGTTCTTGCGGCATCGACCGTCGTCGCGCTGGTATTCGCGGCGCTCGTCAAAATTCTCTCGCCGTGGA
>JAPLPA010000165.1:5282-6626 GCA_026400415.1 Afipia sp.
CCGTGGATCGGCAGCGCCGAAATCGTCCCTCTTTATATCGGCTGCATGATCCTGCCGGCTTTCGTTGTCGCCAACACGCAGGACGGCATCGCACGCTCGCACGACTGGATGCGCCTGGGATTGATGCCGCAATTCATCGTGCGGCAGACTCTCATTATCGGCTTCACTGCGGGCGCGGTCGTTATGAGTATCATGCTCGATGCCATTGCTGCGATGATCGCAAGTGCCGCCGCTGTGTGGCTTGCGATGCTCGGGCAGTTGATCGTTCTCAATCGCCGCCTCGGCCAGACCGTCAAGCGCGGTCCGAAAGACTACGATGTCCGCAGCTGGTTGAAAATCTCGCTGCCCATCATGATGGTCGAAGGCTTTTATCTTTTACTGTCTTACGTCGACGTGCTGGTGCTGCAGCAATACCGCTCCTCCGAAGAAGTCGGCATCTACTTTGCTGTCGTGAAGACGCTGGCATTTGTGTCGTTCATTCATTACGCGATGTCGGCCACGACCGCGCATCGCTTCAGCGAGTATCACGCCTCAGGCGACAAGGAGCGGCTGTCCGCCTATATCGCGCATGCGATCAAATGGACGTTCTGGCCGTCGGTCGCGGCGACCGCGATGTTGCTGGCGTTCGGCAAGCCGCTGCTGTGGCTGTTCGGCGAAAAATTCACGGCGGGCTACGGCATTATGTATGTGGCAGCCATCGGCTTGATTGTGCGCTCCGCCATCGGCCCGGTTGAGCGGCTGCTCAACATGCTTGGGCTGCAGAACATGTGCGCGCTGGCTTACGCGCTGGCGTTCGTGCTCAATCTCGTGCTGTGTATCATGCTGGTGCCGAGTTATGGCGGCTACGGCGCTGCCGCCGCAACCTCCATTGCGCTGGTGTTCGAGACAGTTCTCCTGTTCTGGATCACGCGGCGAAAGCTCGGCTTTCACGTGCTCGCGTGGGGGAAGAAGTAATCACGCGGCCGTCCACCCACCGTCGATCGACAGGTTCGCGCCGGTAATCTGAGCCGTCGCCGCACAGAAACAGCGCCAGCGCCGCGACCTGCTCGGACGTCACAAACTCTTTCGTCGGCTGCGCCTGAAGCAACACATCGTTGATGACCTGCTCTTTGGTGAGATTGCGCGCTTTCATGGTGTCGGGAATCTGCTTCTCCACCAACGGTGTCCACACATAGCCCGGCGAAATGCAATTCACCGTGATCTTGAAAGTCGCAAGCTCGAGCGCGGCAGTTTTCGTCAACCCCGCGATGCCATGCTTGGCCGATACATAGGCCGCCTTGAAGGGCGAGGCGACAAGCGAATGCGCCGAAGCCGTATTGATGATGCGGCCCCAGCCGCGCTTCT
>JAPLPA010000165.1:6697-8660 GCA_026400415.1 Afipia sp.
GGCAGATTGATCGCGATGATGGCGTCCCATTTCTCGAGGGGGAAATCCTCAATCGGAGAGACAAACTGGATACCCGCATTGTTCACCAGCACGTCGCAAGAGCCGTAGGTTTTTTCCGCAAGCGCGATCATCTCGGCGATTTCCGCAGGCTTGGTCATGTCTGCGGGCGAATGCACGCACTTGACCTTGAAATCGGTCTCGATCGCCTTGCGTTCTTTCTCGATATCGGCGGGTGCGCCCATGCCGTTGATGACGATGTTGGCGCCCGCGCCCGCGAACGCCCGCGCATAAGCAAGGCCGATGCCGCTGGTCGAACCCGTTACAACCGCCGTCTTGCCCGAAAGTGTAGCCATCGTCGTCTCCTGTCACTGCTTGATGTGTTGTAAGCCGTCTTCGCTCAGATCGTAAGTCACCATGGTTTCGCCGGACTGAGGATGTGTCAGCCATTCGGGATGGGCCATCGAGCCATAGACATCGCGCTCGCCGGCCGTCCAGTGTTCGTTCATCGCAAGGCGTGAGAAATCGTAATCTTTCGAGGACGCCTCATGCGTCTTGCTCCGATAGATCAGGTGGACGACCGTCACGGTGTTTTCCTTCGCGGCGTCGTTGAGTTTTGTCACCAGCGGATCGCTTTTCAGATCGGCGGGGAGTTTCGCGATCAGCGCACGCATCGCCAGCTTCGCGTCGTGGATTTTCTTCGCTTTGTCGGTATTCATCCGGGTGCGGCTTGAATAGCGAATGTCTTTTTCACGCTCGGCTGCGTCCATGAGCGATTGCGGCAGCTCTCCCCGCGCGCTGAACAGGTCGATCTGGAAAATCAAAAGATCGCGTGCGGTTTCCATGTCCAGCACATAATCCAATGGCGTATTCGATGAGATGCCGCCGTCCCAGTAATGCTCGCCCTCGATCTCGATGGAAGGAAATCCCGGCGGTAGCGCGCCGGAGGCCATGATGTGGTCGGCACCGATTTTTTTGTTCTGCTTGCTGAACTCGACATTGTCGAAATAGCGAAAGTTGCCGGTCGTGACGCCGACGGCACCGACGCTCAACCGCGTCTTGCAGCTGTTGATCAGATCGAAATCCACCAAACGTTCCAGCGTCGCGCGCAACGGCGCGGTGTCGTAATAGCTCTGCGATTGCGGAGAGCCTTGCGGCCACCACGGTGCGGGCGGAACGCGCGGCAGGAAGAACCCCGGCGCACCGAATGTGGCGACCAGGGCCGCACTCGTCTCGTTGAACGCCGAGCGGGCGTGATCGCCCTGTACGAACCCACTCCACGGCATGGGGGACGCCGACGACACCGTTTCCCAGAATTCCTTCAGGCGCGCGACCCGCTTCTCGCGCGGATTTCCGGCAATGATGGCTGCGTTGATTGCGCCGATGGAAATGCCGGCGATCCATTCCGGCTCAAAGTCGTGATGGCAGAGCGCCTGATAGGCTCCGGCCTGATACGAGCCGAGCGCGCCTCCGCCCTGCAACACCAGAACGCGCTGCGCCGATGCGGGTGATGTCGCCGGTTTGGAATCGAGGTCGCCTGAACTCATGAACGCTGCTTGATAATGTCGCGGCGGTGTCACCGTGGCGGCTCCGCGCGCCCGCGTCAATCGCGGATCGCGCGCAGCGTGTCACGCAGGCGTTATCAAGAGCGGCCAGGTTCTGCGAGGATCAGCGTCCAGAAAACTTTGTACTTGGAATTTGGCGCATATGTTGCCGCGATGCCCATTTTTGTGACATCGCTCGCCAGCATGTTGGCCTTATGCGGCGGCGAGTCCCGCCATCCCGAAAACGCCTCGGCCAGCGTGTGATAACCCGCCGACACATTCTCGACGGCCTTGGCGGCCCTGTATCCCGACGACTTGATGCGCTTGTCGAGCGGTCCGATGACATTATGATCGAGCTTGTTCTTGGCGGCCATTGTCTGCGACTGCGCTTCGGCAAGCCGCATCAGTTCGGGATCGATCTG
>JAPLPA010000599.1 GCA_026400415.1 Afipia sp.
AAATCCGCCATTCGTTACCGAACTCCGCGATGACGAAAGGCGGCTGGGCCGTGCATTATTTCCATGACCCTTTGTCCGTGTCCCAGCGTTGTCCCTTCAACTCTGTCGCCAGCGCTTTGACGATGCTGTCATCGTCAATAAAAGTGCTTTCTTCTTCGCCGACAGAGTTTTCGGCGAACTGCAAATGAGCGCCCGACGATTCATCGGTAGTTTTGCTGGATGGCACACCAATCCAGACAATCATGCGATCGTTGGCTCCCGGCTTTTCCGGTCCTACCAATGCCTTCATTTCCAGCGTCTCGATAAGTTCAAGTGTCGGCGCCAATTGGCTCGGGCGCTTGATAGAGAGGGTAATCTCGCCTGTTGTCTCATTCCATTTCGATAACGCGGGCTTTGCAGACATGGCTCTTGCTGCGGCCGAAGATAGCGCAGCCGCAAATTTGTCTTTGTCAAATTTGCCGCCGCTATTCCAGTCACCCGTCGCAAACCGCACAGCACGTTCCATGTCATACGTGCCGTTCGTCCATCCAGTCGCAACGACTCCCGATGCCATTTTTAATTTTTCGGCAAGTGCTGCGGCGCGGGCGGGCTCGACGAGCAGACGCAACACCTGCTGACCTGTGCGCAATGCGTTGCAGTCCGTTGCAATGCTGTCGAGCGCGATTTGAACATTTTCACTTTTCAGGCTTTTGACAAGATCGGTGAAACCTTCGCGCTTGACCCGGATGCCGACCGACTGCGGCGACACCTGCGTAAAGTCTTTCGGGGCCTCGACCAGATCATCATCAACGACTTGTGTTTGCATGAATTCTTTTTCTCCGACATCGGTGTTGTCGGGAGACGAAATCAACGATGCGACGCCGCCTATTATGATCTTTCCTTCAAACGCAATGGCCTTGTTCGCAACTTTGCGAAGCAGGTTTACCGTGACAGGAGCTTTGCTTTCCAAAGTCTGGCCGTTGCCGACAAACTTATCGCCCTCCGATTTCAACTCGACGACGAAGCGATCTTTGCGATCGGACGATTGGTTCACCGAATAACAAACGTCGATCAGGGCCGATGTCACCTTTCCGCCCTGTCGTGTTTCTTTGATGAAGGCTTCTACCGGCAGATCTCCGAGAATGTCGCCGAGGGCTGCGAAATAACGTGTTTCGGTCGAATCCCCCGCGGTCTTTGGCGCAGCCTTGGCCGAATCTTTTACGCTCTGAGCATAGGCATGCGAAAAAAGAGCAGCACCAAGCAAAGCTGCGGCAAAGCCGAATTTCAATTTGCGCATGTGTTTGACCTGTGACCCTGAGTCGGTGTTTTGCAAGAGGCGGGACAATCTCAAAAGCCGCATGAGTTGTCGCGGAACTTCTGGCAAAGTCGGCCTCAAATTGGCCAGGTCACTCCTTAGCAATCATGCTCCAGGAGTGCTAATGAAGGTTTCGGGAATATTGCTTGAGATACTTTCTGTCAAGCAAGCCCTTAAGACCTTGGTGAGGCCAATGTAGGATGCTCTGGAAACCTTTAGGGGCCAACGGCGTAATTGATTAGACCCCAAAATTTGCAGTCTAATGGTTCGGCTTGCCGGTTCAGGCATGCGGGTTCAGGGATCTGACCGGGAGTAATGATGTTCAGAACGACCCAACGCCCCAGCCTAACAGCAGTGGCAAATCTTATCGCGGCGGCCATGCTGTCGGGCTTCCTAGGTGGCTGCGGCACGACGGGCGGGTTCGGAGGCTTTGGCGGAAGCAGTCAAACGGCCGCTCCCGAACCGGGTCTTGCGCCTGAAATTCCATCGACCATCCGCGCGACTGAAATCGTTGGGCGCTGGGGATTGGCTGCCTATCACAAGCCAGAGGATCGTGCGCGTACCGAAGCGGCTGCAAAAGGCCAATGCAAGCAGCCCTACGTCATCGGACAGGGCACGAGCGGCGGTGTCATCATGCATCTGCCGGATGAAGCAACACCGCAGGAGCTTCGCCTGAAAGGAAGTCAAAGCGGCAAGAATTACATCGGTCCGGAAGGTCCGGCCGGCGGCGAGAAGGATCGCGAGATCGTTTCTTTCGACGGCCGTGTGTTGCAAACCAAATTCATCGATCCCGACGCAAACAGCCGATATGGCACGATGGTGTATGTCCGCTGTGCCCCGCGGGCATAGGCGTTCGCAAAATCAGAAAGTTCGACGTTAGTTGAACAGCGCGTCGATGTCGTCCTGCGAGGCATGACCTTCGTCTTCCGCGCCCTTCGGACCATTGAGCAGACGCGCATCGCCGACGCGGGTGTCGATGATGGCCGGCGCGTGCTGCCTAATTGCATCGACGCCACCCCAAATGTCCATCATAACGTTGATATGATGCTCGATGAACTTCATCGTGCCCATGACTTTGCCGATACGCTGTCCGGTGAGATCCTGAAAATTGCACGCCTCGAAGATTCCGATGACACGTTCCTGAATTTCTTCTCGCAGCTGCGCCTGCTGGTCGGCTGAAGTCACCTTGCCGAGCGCGGTTGCTGCCTGATCGATGGCTTCTGCGGCCTCGAGAATCTGCTGGGTTGCTTCTTCCGTGCCACCGACGACTGCGCCGAGTTCGCCCGTCACCTTGGCCATCTCGTCGCCACTGAAGCTCTTGCCGTGAAGCGTCGCAATTTCCTGTTTGGTGCGGTCGATGGCGTCGTGAATGAGGTCGAGTTCGACTTTGAGCTTTTCACACTGCTCAATCTGCGCGCGATAGGTTTCGAGAAGAACCTTTGCGTCTTCAGATTGCTCTGGTGTCACCGCTTCGGTGCTTGCCGCCGCGTCGGTGCGATGAGGAGCCGCCATTTGCGCACGAATGGCGCGCAGCTCGTTCATAATCTCATGGTGGAAGGGGATAACGTCGCCGTCGAATCCGCTGAGCATTGGCAGTTCACCAGCCTCGGCTTGAAACTCTTCAATGCGAAAACGCTTGCGCTGCACAGCCATCGATTGCCCCATCTCAGATCAAGCCGTTGTATCCAAGGTGTTTTAACGTGAGGTTCATGCTGTGAAACGCGCGCGGACGGTGGATGCATCTCTGCACACCATCGGTTAACCATGAGCCGGTCGCGTTCATTCAAAATAAACGCTACCTTCAACAACACCGTGAAATTGGCAGTGTGGTGAATCCAAAAGCCGTTTTCGTTTACCAAACCGATGCGATTTGAATCTTAAATGGATCGTGTTCAGGCGCGCTGTCAGCGCGTCAACGACGAAACAGTGCAGAGTACGTCGCCATGAAACATCTACCTTTCGCGCTCGTCGCCAGCGCATCGCTATTCGGTGTCAGTTCTATCCCTTCAATTGCTCAAGACGCGGTGGCGCGCGATCCGCGCGTCATCTACGCGCCGCAACCGCCCGTTCCGATCAGGGTTGCGTACCAGGATCGTTCCAGTATGGGCGGTGGTCTGATTGAATTTTTGTTCAACGGCCCACAATCGCAGGAGCCGCGCTACGAGCGCCAGCCGCAGCCTCAGACGGGGTCGGAGCAGCAGCAACGCTATCGCAGCGTCCTGCCACCCGTGGAAACACAGGATGCAACGACGTCGCGCGAAGAATCGATCGAGCCGGGTCGCCCCGGTATCGATCCAAAATTTGAGAAGCAGGTTGTCGCCTATGACGGGAGTCACGCGCCGGGAACGCTGGTGATCGATACACCGAACAAGTTTCTCTATCTCGTACAGCCAAACGGAAAGGCGCTGCGCTACGGCATCGGCGTTGGCAAACCTGGATTCACATGGTCCGGTGTGAAGCAGATTTCGATGAAGAAGGAATGGCCGGATTGGACGCCGCCAGCCGAAATGCTCAAGCGTCGACCTGACTTGCCGCGTCACATGGAGGGCGGTCCTGAAAATCCGCTGGGCGCACGCGCAATGTATCTCGGAACGTCGCTCTATCGCATTCACGGCTCCAACGAACCGTGGACCATCGGGACAAACGTATCGTCGGGATGCATCCGCATGCGTAATCAGGACGTGATCGATCTCTACGGACGAGTGCCGGTCGGCACAAAGGTCGTTGTGATCTGAGCGAGCTGAAATTTACAAAAAACGGCCGCTGTTTTCAGCGGCCGTTTCGTTTCAGGCAACG
>JAPLPA010000548.1 GCA_026400415.1 Afipia sp.
GCCCTCGAACGAAATCTACGCCGCGATGCAGACCGGCGCGTGCGACGCCGGCATTACCTCATCGACAAGTCTGATCTCGTTCCGCCTTGAAGAAGTTGCCAAGCATCTCACCTCGGGTGCCGGCCAGTCCTACTGGTTCATGTTAGAGCCACTCTTGATGTCGAAATCGATTTTCGACGCCATGCCGAAAAATCACCAGGACATCATCATGTCGGTCGGTGCCGAGATGGAAGCGTTCGGTCGCAAGGGTGCGCAGGACGACGATATCGAAGTCACCAAGGTCTATGAAAAAGCGGGCGCGAAGGTTAGTGCTCTCGATGCCGCAACGGTCGGCAAATGGCGTGACATCGCGCGCGATACGGCGTGGAAAGATTACATCGGCAAAACCGCAACGTCGGCGAGCCTAATGAAGCTTGCTGCCGACGCCGCGTAATGCACGGCTCGGTCGATGATCGGCCACACTCGTTCGACGCCGCCCCAAGCAACTCGCTTGTGGCGGCGGTCGCGCGAGCATTGTCGGCCCTTAACCGCATTATCGTTATCGTCTCAGCGATCGCGCTGATTTTGGCGTGTGCCGTCCTGACTTACAGCGTCATGACACGCAGCATTTTTCATTCCGCCACCTATTGGCAGGATGAGGCAGCCGTTTACCTGATTGTAGGTGCAACATTCATGACGGCGGCAGCCGTGCAAAGCACACGCGGCCACATTGGAATTGAAGCGTTCGTCGGAATTCTTTCACCACTCGCGAATAAAATTCGACTCATTCTCGTCGATGTTGCCAGCCTCATCTTCTGCACATTTTTCTCCTGGAAATCCTGGACACTCGCGCACGAGGCGTGGGTCGATGGCACGGTATCCAACTCGACATGGGGCCCACCCCTTTCAATTCCTTACATCATGATGGCAAGCGGCATGACGCTGCTCTGCGTTCAAATTCTGCTGCAAATCGCAATGTCGCTCGGTAAGGCTCGTAGCTAATGACAGTTTTGGGAATTGGAATCAGCTACGGCGTCGCCACGCTGGTGGCGATGTTTTCGGGCATGCCGATTGCGTTTGCACTGGGCGCGGTCGCCGTCATCTTCATGGCGATCTATATGCCGTCGGCGTCGCTCGATACGGTCACGCAGAACGTGTACGAGGAAATGGCGTCGATCACGCTGTTATCTATTCCGCTCTTCATCCTGAAGGGTGCTGCCATCGGCAAATCCAAAGCCGGACAGGATCTCTACACGGCGCTTCACGCGTGGTTGCATAAAATTCCGGGCGGGCTTGGGATTGCGAACGTGTTTGCCTGCGCGCTGTTTGCCGCGATGGCAGGCTCCTCGCCCGCGACATGTTCGGCCATCGGCTCTGCGGGCATCCCGGAAATGCGCAAGCGAGGTTATTCCGGCGGCTTTGCGGCTGGCATTATCGCCGCAGGCGGCACGCTCGGAATTCTGTTGCCGCCCTCGATCACCATGATCCTGTTTGCGGTCGCGGCTGAACAATCGCTCGGACGATTGTTTCTCGCGGGCATCGGACCCGGATTTCTGCTCGTCGCGCTATTCGCGATTTATGCTGTGATCCGGTACCGCCAGGAATATGCCCGAGCCAAGATTGCTTATGAATCATCAGGCGAGGCGCATGCAATCCTCACACAAGACGAATATACGATGTCGGAGCGTTTCAGCGTGCTGCCGCGCGTGCTGCCGTTCGTCATTCTTCTGACCGGTGTGATGGTTGCGCTCTATGGCGGCTACGCAACGCCTTCGGAGACGGCAGGACTGGGCGGGCTTTTGGCGCTGGTGCTGATTGCGGTGATTTACAGCGTCTGGAAACCGAGCGA
>JAPLPA010000018.1 GCA_026400415.1 Afipia sp.
ATGGTCGTGAAGAAGTCGGGCCCCGGTGTTGTGACCGCCGGGGCCCGACTTCTTCACGACCATGCGCTTCGGGCCTTCGCCCTGCATCTTGATCGAGATGTCCTTCACGTTCAGCACGATGTCGGTCACGTCCTCGCGCACGCCGGCGATCGAGGAGAACTCGTGCAGCACGCCGTCGATGTGAACCGATTGCACAGCCGCACCCTGCAACGAGGAGAGCAGCACGCGGCGCAGCGCGTTGCCGAGCGTCTGGCCGAAGCCGCGCTCGAGCGGTTCGGCAACCAGCGTTGCGAAACGGGTCGGGTCCGAACCAGGGGTGACCTGAAGCTTGTTCGGACGGATAAGTTCTTGCCAATTTTTCTGGATCGTCACTTGTTCACCCATGCCATTCAGCGTCTTGGCGTTGGAGGATTTAAAATTGCAGCGTTCGCCGCGAAAATTCTAGAAACAGACGCGGGCGCATATCGCCCGCGGCAGATAAATCAAACGCGCCGGCGCTTGCGCGGACGGCAGCCATTGTGCGGGATTGTCGTCACGTCGCGGATGGACGTGACAGTGAAGCCTGCGGCTTGCAACGCGCGAAGCGCCGACTCACGGCCCGAACCCGGACCCGCGACTTCGACTTCCAGCGTGCGCATGCCGTGTTCCTGCGCCTTCTTTGAAACATCTTCAGCGGCAACCTGCGCCGCATAGGGAGTCGACTTACGCGATCCCTTGAAACCCATCGTGCCGGCCGACGACCAGGCAATGGTGTTGCCCTGCGCATCGGTGATGGTGATGGTCGTGTTATTAAACGATGAATTCACATGCGCGATGCCCGACGCAATGTTTTTGCGCTCACGGCGGCGGACGCGTCCGGCGGCTTCTTTACCCATTGGTCTTTTCCTTCAAGCGCGTCCGTCATGCCAGACGCTGGGGAATTTCAGGTGATCTCCGGCCCCAGAGAAAGTCAGCGGGACCGAAACGGTTTTGGTGGAAACGAAATTACTTCTTTTTGCCGGCGATGGACTTGGCCGGACCCTTGCGCGTGCGCGCATTGGTGTGGGTGCGCTGACCGCGCACCGGCAGACCGCGGCGATGGCGCAGGCCGCGATAGCAGCCCAGATCCATCAAACGCTTGATGTTGGTGCCGACTTCACGACGAAGGTCACCTTCGACCAGAAAATCGCGGTCGATCATTTCGCGGATCTGCAATACTTCCGCGTCGGTCAACTGCGACACGCGGCGGTCGAGTGGAATCTTGATCCATTCTTCTGGCCGATGCCATGAATGTACTGAAGCGCGATGACGACGCGCTTGTTGGTCGGGATGTTCACACCGGCGATACGGGCCAAGGTCTTCGCTCCTGTCGCCGTCCTCGTTGGGACCGGCACTTAAAATTTTTAACCGAACGGGTTTCTACAAACGCGAACACGACGCCCTCCCCATCGATCTTTCGGGGGCCGGCATCGCTAGAAACATATCCGACTGGATAGGCCACTTATTAAGGTATCGAACGGTCTTTCGTCAACCGTTTGATGCCCTTAGCAGCCATTTTCGCAGCCTTTTTGCCCTATCTTCGGCGCTTCTTGGTCTTCGCCTTTTTGGCCTTCGACTTGGCCTTTTTGGGCGCCTTTTTAGGGCCTTTGGAGGCCTTCCGGGCGGCCTTGGAAGCCTTCTTGGGCTTCGACTTGGCCTTTTTGGACGACTTCTTGGAAGCCTTTTTTGAGCTCTTTTTGGCCGATGTCTTCTTCGAGGTCTTTCTGGCTGCCGGGCTACTACCCATACCCAAGTAATCCAGCACCCGGTCAAGAGCCGACGTCACGTTTTCTATTGTCATCATCCCATCCACAGTAATGAGTTTTCGTTGGTCAGAATAATAGTGGACTAACGGCTCAGTCTGAGCGCGATAGCTCGCAAGACGCTTGGACAAAACCTCCGGAGTGTCGTCGCTCCGGACTTCCTCTCCGCGCGAACGCATTTCTGCGACGCGCTTCTCAACACGCTCCAGCAAAACACTCTCGTTCACACGCAACTCAACGACTGCATCAAGCTTGAGGTGCTTTTTCTTCAGCAACTCATCGAGCGCTCGTGCCTGCGGCACGGTGCGAGGAAACCCGTCAAGGATAAAACCCTTCCTCGCGTCGGGCAGCTCGATACGATCAGAGATGATTCCCACGACCACGTCATCAGGCACCAGCCCGCCATTCGCCATAATATCCTTGGCTTTCAGGCCGACGGGCGTCCCCGCAGCGACCGCCGAGCGCAGCATTTCGCCCGTGGAGAGCTGAACAATGCCATGCTTTTGAACCAGCAGCTGCGCCTGCGTTCCCTTGCCCGCCCCCGGCGGCCCGAGAAGAATCAGCCTCATTAGCGGCGACCCCGCAATTTCGATTTTCGGATCAGCCCTTCATATTGATGGGCCAGCAGGTAACCCTGCACCTGTGCCACCGTATCCATCGTGACGCTGACCACGATCAGAAGCGACGTTCCGCCGAGATAAAACGGCACCGAGGCATAGGAAATCAGGATTTCTGGAATCAGACAGACGACCGCCAGATAAATCGCACCCAGCCATGCTTCTTGAGGTTGTCGGCGGTCTCGGTCGGATTGAAGACGATGGCCGTGTAGAAGAAGGCGAAGAAGACGATCAGCGAGAGATAAAGAAACAGGAACAGCGGACGGCCATGCGCAAGCTGCGTCATGATCGTCTGGACCCACTCCGGCCCCTTGCCGGCATTGAAGCTGGCAATGGTCGTCGGCAACAAGAGCAGCGACGACGCGAAAATCGGCGGAATGACGCCCGATGTATTGAGCTTGAGCGGCAGATGCGAGGATTGGCCCTCGAACATCTTGTTGCCGACCTGGCGCTTTGGATACTGGATCAGCAACCTGCGCTGCGCGCGCTCGACGAACACGATCAGTGCAATGATCGCGACGACCATGATGATGATTGCGAGGATGAGGAACGTCGATAGTGCGCCCTGGCGTCCGAGTTCGAGGGTGTTGGCGATCGCGGTCGGCAGTTCGGCGACGATTCCCGCCATGATGATGAGCGAGATGCCATTGCCGATGCCGCGCGAGGTGATCTGCTCGCCGAGCCACATCAGAAACATGGTGCCGCCGACCAGCGTGACCGTGGTGGAAAGACGGAAGAACAGGCCGGGATCGGCGACGACATTGCCCGCACCCTCAAGACCGACGGCGATACCGTAGGCCTGGAACGTAGCCAGCAACACGGTGAGGTATCGCGTATATTGGTTGATGACCTTACGGCCCGACTCGCCCTCTTTCTTGAGGGCCTCAAGCTGCGGCGACACTGATGTCAGCAACTGCAGAATGATCGACGCCGAAATATACGGCATGATATTCAGCGCAAAGATCGCCATGCGGTTGATGCCGCCGCCGGCGAACATGTTGAACATGCCGAGGATGCCGCCTGCCTGCGACTTGAAGACCTGGCTCCATATAGCGGGGTCGATGCCTGGCAGCGGGACGTAGGTGCCCAAGCGATAAACCAGCAGCGCCGACAGCGTGAACCAGATGCGCTTCTTGAGTTCGTCAGCCTTGGCAAACGCCGAGAAATTGAGGTTCGCCGCTAATTGTTCCGCCGCAGAGGCCATTTGAGGCTCCGATCCTTTTGCTCGTCGTGACCGGGGCTTTCCCGGCCGTCCACGTCATTGCTTCACAAGACCATATATGAAGTCGCGCCGCGGGTGCCCGTCACAAGGCAGTCATTCGGGAAACGGATCGACAATATTACGAAGCCCTCTTTGGCTTTTTAGCAGCAGCCTTCTGCGCAGCTTCGTCTTTCGCAGGTGCCAGCAGCTTCACGGTGCCGCCAGCCTTCTCAACTGCGGCGATTGCAGATTTGGTCGCGCCATGCACTTCGATATTGACCTTGGCTTTGAGTTCGCCACGGCCAAGCAGACGAACGCCACCCTTGGAGCGCCGCAGCAAACCTGACTTCACCAGCGATTCAGCGTTGATCGTCTTAGCCCCGTCGATCGTCTTGGCATCGATGGCTTGCTGCAGCCGATCGAGATTCACTTCTGAGAGTTCGACACGGAAAATGTTGTTGAAGCCGCGCTTGGGCAGGCGGCGATGCAGCGGCATCTGGCCACCTTCGAAGCCCTTGATGCGCACACCCGAACGCGCGGTCTGGCCCTTGCCGCCGCGACCTGCCTGCTTGCCCTTGCCGGAGCCGATGCCACGGCCAACCCGCATGCGCTTCTTGCGCGAGCCGGGGTTGTCGGCGATCTCGTGGAGCTTCATCGCTTGCTTCCTTACTTCTCGCCGACGACGCGAACGAGGTGTTTGACCTTTTCGATCATGCCGCGTGTCGCAGGCGAATCCTGCAATTCGGAGACGCGGCCGATCTTGTTCAGATTCAGCCCGACCAGCGTTGCACGCTGAGCGGCCTGACGGCGAATCGGGCTTCCGGTCTGTTCGACCTTGATGGTTTTGCCCGATGCTTTGGCTTCTTTGGCCATTATCTTAAACTCCAATAAGCGCGCGGATTATTCCGCAACCGCTTCAGCATCGCCACCGACGCGGCGCGACTGCAATGTGGACACCTTGATGTTGCGGCGTGCCGCGACAGAGCGTGGCGAATCCTGATGCTTCAGCGCGTTAAAGGTGGCGCGAACCATGTTGTAGGGATTCGACGAGCCGATCGACTTGGCGACAACGTCGGCAATGCCGAGCGTCTCAAACACCGCGCGCATCGGTCCACCGGCGATGATGCCGGTACCGGCAGGTGCGGCGCGCAGATAGACGCGGCCGGCACCGTGGCGGCCAGCGATGTCGTGATGCAGTGTACGGCCGTCGCGCAGAGCGACGCGCGTCAGGTTGCGCTTCGCAGACTCGGTCGCCTTGCGGATCGCTTCAGGCACTTCGCGCGCCTTGCCGTGTCCGAAGCCAACGCGGCCCTTCTGATCGCCGATGACGACGAGAGCCGCAAAGCCGAAGCGCTTGCCGCCCTTGACGACTTTCGCCACACGGTTGATGTGGACGAGCTTGTCGACGAACTCGCTGTCGCGCTCTTCCCGATCTCGCCGCTGGCCACCGCGTTCGCGTTCACCTGCCATGATATTCAATCCTTAAAGAGGCACCTGCCTCTACGTTCGTTAAACTTAGAAACTCAAACCGCTCTCGCGCGCAGCATCGCCGAGCGCCTTGACGCGACCGTGGTAGAGATAGCCGCCACGATCGAAAATAACTTCCTTGACGCCGTTCTTCACCGCGCGTTCCGCCAGCAACTTGCCGACAGCCTTCGCGGCGTCGATGTTTGCGCCGGTCTTGCCGCCGTCACGCATTGTCTTTTCGAGCGAAGAAGCTGACGCAAGCGTCGTGCCCTTCAGGTCGTCGATGACCTGCGCATAGATGTGCTTCGACGAACGGAACACCGACAAACGCGGACGTCCGTTGGCCGTGCGGCGCAGCGCCAGCCGAACGCGCTGCTTGCGCCTTGCATTCGTGACCTTGAGTTTCGACATGACCGCTCCGTTACTTCTTCTTGCCTTCCTTGCGGAAGATAAATTCGTTTGCGTACTTCACACCCTTGCCCTTGTAGGGCTCCGGCGGGCGATAACTGCGAATCTCGGCGGCGACTTGGCCAACCTGCTGAGAATCGTTGCCCACAATCGTGATTTCGGTCGGCTTCGGCACTGTAATCGTAATGCCCGTCGGGATCGGATAGATCACGTCATGGCTGTAGCCGAGCGCAAGTTGCAAATTCTTGCCCTGCAAGGCCGCGCGATATCCGACGCCAGTGATCTCTAACTTCTTCTCGAAACCCTTGGTGACGCCCTCGACCAGGTTTGCAATCTGGGCGCGCGCCGTGCCGTACAGCGACTGCGCACGCTTGGTCTCGAAGCGCGGTGCCACGCGAATCGCGTTGTCCTTCATCTCGACCGAAACGTCGTCATGCACGACGAACTGAAGCTGACCCTTCGGCCCCTTCATCTTGACGGTCTGTCCTTCGATCGTCGCGGTGACGCCCTTCTCCACCGCAACTGGCCGTTTGCCTACGCGTGACATGTTCGTCCCTTCCTTAGAA
>JAPLPA010000367.1 GCA_026400415.1 Afipia sp.
TCATTTAAGAATGGCGACGTTTGGCGAGCGCCCCGATGGCGGCGTGAATCGACAGGCGCTGTCGTATAATGATGGTCTGGCTCGGGTTCAGCTAAAGGAATGGGCCGAGTCTCTTGGGTACGCCTGCTCTATTGATGCGATCGGCAATATGTTCGTGCGCCGGGAAGGGCAGGATCCAAGTTTGCCTCCAATCATAACGGGGAGTCATCTGGACAGCCAACCGGCAGGAGGAAAGTTTGACGGGGTATCGGGAGTGCTGGCAGGGCTCGAAGCTCTTCAAGCATTGGATGCGGCTGACGTTGTGACACGCCGGGCAATTGAAGTGGTCTCTTGGACCAATGAGGAGGGCTCGCGGTTTGCACCGGGAGTGATGGGCTCCTCCGTCTTTACCGGCCAGTTGAGCATGCGTGAGACGCTATTGCTCAAGGACAAGGATGAAATCCAGCTCAGCGATGAGTTGACGAAAATCCTCGACATGATGAAAGCAACGACGAGGCGCGAAGCCGGATTTCCGGTCGCGGCCTATATTGAATTACACATTGAACAGGGCCCCATCTTAGAAAGCTCTCATTCAACGATTGGTGTCGTAACCGGTATACAAGGGACCCAATGGTTCGAAATCGAGGTGTCCGGTGCTGAGGCTCATGCTGGTACTACGCCATCCCGGATGCGTCGAGATGCTATGAAAATAGCTGTCGCTATTATATCGGAGCTTGAACACCGATATATCGACGAAACAGATTCGTTGAGGTTCACAGTGGGTCGAATGTCGGTTGAACCGAATTCACCTAACACGGTGCCAAGCAAGGTCACGTTTACGGTGGACCTAAGGCACCCGGAAGCATCGGTTCTCGCCAAGGCTTGTGACGACTTACGGTTCACTTGCCGTCGCTTCGCGGGCTCTTGTAGCGTGGCGGTTCGAGAGACGCTTAAGATGAGCCCCGTAACCTTCGCGTCAAATCTTATTTCACTGCTTGATCGGGCAGCAAATTCTTTGTCGCTGCGAAGTAAGCACCTCATCTCAGGGGCCTTTCACGACGCGAAGTTACTTGCTGCCGTTTGTCCGAGTGCAATGATATTCATACCCTGCGCCGGCGGCGTCAGCCACTCTCCAGCGGAAAGCGCGACAGCGTCCGATATTGCTGCGGGCACGCGTGTTTTAGCTCTTGCGCTGGCGGAGCTTGGCAACATGCCGCCAGAATATTTTGAGGCATAAAAACCTGAATTCGCCGTGGAGGTAAATGTGTCAGTTGGGATGAACGAAGATTTGCTAATTCACGGTGCGCGTATTCTCACCATGGATCGAAATGATTCGATCGCGGAGGCTTTGCTAATTAGCAAAGGCCGCATCGTTGCCGTTGAGGGCGCGTCTGTTGTGCCGGGACTACTCGATACGCATCCTCACCTCCTCCATTACGGGTCGCTAGAGGAGCCTCTGATCAAAATTTGGGACTGCCGCAATCATTCTGAAATTATTGAAAAGATTGCTGATCGCGCGCGCCGCGAACCGGCCGGTGAGTGGTTGCAGGCGACCCCAGTTGGAGAACCTCATTTTTTTCATCGCCGGTCGTATAAGGATTTGAAAGAGGGGCTGCTGCCTGATCGTGCGGCGCTCGATCGCGCCAGCAGTGCCCATCCGATCGTGATCCAAGCATGGGGACCTGTTCGCCCAAGTTGCATGTCTTTTAATTCGCTCGCGCTAAAAGCTCTCAATATTACGCGGGATTCACCCGGTAGGATTGGCAACGTTTGGATTGAAAAGGATGCCGACGGCGAGCCAACCGGACGTGTCACGGGTTCGGTCACAAACTACTATTGCTACGACGACTATGGTTCGCAGCTTTGGCGAGGCATTCCGTTTTTAAAGAACGAGTTTCTTGTCCCGGGCACGCAGACCGCGATTGGCTTATTCCATCAGCAGGGGGTAACCGGCGTCTACGAAAATCACATGATGGATAAAGTGTTGATTGATGCCTATCGGACACTACGAAAAGACAACCGCTTGAAGATGCGGGTGCTTACATCTCAGGAAGCCGAGGCGTATGGCATGCCGTGGAGTAAGCCGCGAGAGATGCCAGACTTTACGAGGCGTCTTGAGAACGCTGCATCGTCGATTGAATTAGATGATGCAGTCTTTAGATTTAATGGCGTCAGTTTGATGTGGGATGGGTATTGCTTTGGTGGTGCCCAGATGATGCGTACTCCTTATCTCAACGTCTACGGCTGCATCACACACGGGCAGCGCCATATCACGCCTGAAAAAGCGGAATTTGTGATGCGATTTTGCGCTGAGCGGCGACTCAGGCTCAATATTCTGTCGATGGGAACACAGTCACACGATGAAATTTTGGAGATGCTCGAGCGCCTTGCTTTGGAATATGACATTGCATCGCTGAACTGGGTGTTGGTTCACGCGACGACGATCGAAGACCAACAAGTCAAACGCTTTAAAAAATTGAACTTTTGCCACACCACTTCGATGACATTCTGTTGGGGCGAGGGAGAACTGATGCGTCGATCGATGGGGCCGCGAGTTCTTCCGGACATCATTCCGCTAAGGCGTTTTCTGGATGCGAAGATTCCGGTCGGCGGTGGAAGTGACTGGGGCCCCAAAAATGCGTGGGAGCATATTCAGCTCTCACTCACCCATGAATTTGGAGAATCTGGTTTCCGGAATCTAGGTCCAAATCAAAAAATAACGCGCATCGAAGCGTTAGCTATGATGACGCGAGATGCGGCGCGTGTGATGCAATGGGATGATATTGGATCATTGTCGCCGAATATGCATGCTGATTTGGCTATTATTGACCAGGATCCGGTCTCGTGTCCGATCGATAACATTAAGAATACAGGTGTGCTGCAAACCATCTTTGCCGGCGAAACCGTCTACGACAATCAAACGCTCTCAGCCGTCTAAAGTAGTAATGGAAAGTTAGAATGTCGCTGGTGTGTTCACCCACAAAATCTTTGATAGGATCGTTCCACGATTGCGATATCCGTGCGGTAAATTTGAACGAAAAAAGAAACTATCACCTTCTTTCAATTCGTACCATTTGCCGTCAACTCGAAGCTCGACTTTGCCCTGCAAAATATAACCAATCTCTTCACCTTCGTGCGTATAAACACCGTCAGTGTGTCCGCCAGGCTCAACGCAATGAACGTTCGCTTCAAGAAGCGACGTGCGCGATGCTGAGATCAGGCGCTCAAGCAAAATTCCAGGCCCGTGTCCAAACGGGCCAGTTCTAATGACCGGCCGATTGTCGGCGTGGACGATTTGCACCGGACCGACAGCCTCGATCGGTCCAGCGAATAGCAGCGGAATATTGATGCCCAGCTCTCCAACGATCCTGTGCAACATGGCCAGCGAGGGTCGCACACGATTGTTCTCTACCTTTGATAAAAAACTTTCAGAACAATCGAGGCTCGCTGCGAGTTCACGAAGCCTGAGGCCCTTCACGAGACGGGCATGTTTTAGCCGGATGCCGATCTCGACCTCAGCTGCTTGCGCGGGCGCAGGCAGATTAGCTGCTGCCTTTCGTCGCACTGGAATCACCGCGCGCTTTACGGATTTTGGTTTTGTCGTTGTCTTAGGGGGCAATTGCGCACCTTGGGTTCTGACGCAGCCAAAATATCATCAAGAAGTGCCCTCAGATCAAGCTTTATCTGCCTGCAAGTCGACTTGACAAGAAGTCAAGTATCATTTCATTGTGATGCCGTCGGGCGAAAGTGCGGACTGCACCAAGCAAATTTGCCATCAACGGGAGCATGATTTCATGCTTGTTTCGGATTTCCTTTGGAATAACGAACAGCGCCGCGGTGACAAAATTGCTCTGGTCTGTGGCAACCGCCGGCAGACCTATAGCCAGCTCGCATCGCGTGTTCGTCGCATGGCGAACGCCCTGAACGGCTTAGGCATCCGTCCAAAAGAACATGTCGCGGTTCTTTCTTCCAATTCTGCAGAACACGTCGAGATCGTTTTTGCAATTGCGTCGATGGGCGCAACTTGGGTGCCTCTTAATACCCGGTTATCAGCCGAAGAGCTGTCGTTCATTATCGAGAACTCGTCTGCGGTGGCCGTGGTGTACAGCGCCGACCTTCTTTCTACCGTTGAGCAAATCGACCGAAAGGTCGGCGACGTAAGATGTTGGATCGGTATTGGATCGGAAACAACAATCGGGAAAAATTACGAGGGTCTAATCCAATCAGCGGCTGATACTCCAAGCAAGGTGCTGACTTCACCGAATGATCTTTTTACCGTCATGTATACGAGCGGCACGACGGGGCGTCCGAAAGGCGTCATGCTTCCGCATCGCAGCTTCTTTCTTGGCGCGGTCTATAGTGCGTTGGCGTTAAAGGCACTTGAGACTGACATCAAGCTCCAAGCGGTTCCGCAGTTTCACGCCGGTGGCCAGATCTATCTTCTCACCTATTTTGCTGCTGGATCGACGATCGTTATTCTGCCGCGGTGGGAAGCCGATGAAGTTTTTAGTTTGATCGAGCGTGAACAGGTCACAATTGCAAGTTTCGTTCCGTCGATGCTGATGATGTTGCTCGAAGAGCCGCGAATTCGAAAAACAGACTTTAGTAAACTGCAGCGCATTGTCTATGGTGCGGCTCCAATACCCGAAGACCGTCTTGCGCGTGCCCTTGAGCTAACTGGCGCTGGCTTTCAACAAACGTATGGCCAAACCGAGGCCGGAGTTCTCGTTAGCGTGTTAGACGAAGACGACCATCGGTTTGGACTTCAGCATGACAGAGCGCTTCTTCGGTCGTGCGGCCGACAAATGCTCGGCTATGAGTTGCGCGTCGTAGATGACGATGGGCAGCAATGCTCAGACGGCACGGTGGGCGAAATAGCTGTCAAGTCCGAAAGCTTGATGACCGGATATTGGAAGCGACCGGACGCTACAGAAAAAACTCTTAAAGCCGGATGGCTCTACACTGGCGATCTCGCTTACCGCTCGACGACCGGTCATTTCTTCATCGTCGACAGAAAGACCGATATGATTATTTCGGGGGGTGAGAATGTCTACCCGGTTGAAGTCGAAAGTGTGATTTCGGCTCACCCCGACGTTTTAGAAGTGGCGGTTATTGGGACTCCGGATTCCAAATGGGGTGAAGCCGTTAAAGCCGTCGTCGTCGCACGCAGCGGTACATCCCCGACGTCAGATTCAATTATCGAATTTTGCCGTGGCAGACTGGGCGGCTTCAAGATTCCAAAAAGCGTCGACTTTATTGATCGCATACCAAGAAACGCATCCGGGAAAATTACAAAGAATCCAATCAGAGAAAAGTATTGGGCAGGACACCCTCGTAAAATCTAACTTGCGGAGAGAACGACTCCGTACAACTTGAAAGGAAGTTTATGATGATTATAGTTCGACATTTTGGATGGGTTTCAGCGGCACTCTCGATTGGGCTTTTTTTTGCAAGCGTTCCGACCTACGCACAGGTGAAGGTGGGCGTTACTCTCTCCACGACTGGCCCGGCCGCTTCGCTTGGAATTCCCGAGAAAAATACCCTTGAGCTTGTGGCAGGAACGCCGGCCGCGAAGAATTTTCAGTTCATTTTTCTTGATGACGCGTCTGATACAACTGCCGCGCGGCGTAATACTGAAAAGCTGACAACTGAGAATGGTGTCGATGTCATCATCGGTTCGTCGACAAGCCCAAACTCGCTTGCGATGTTGGAGGTCGCTAGCAAGTCTGGCACACCAATGATTAGTGTCGCTGCTGCAAGCCGAATCATCGCGCCGATGGACAATGACCGCAAGTGGATCTTCAAGACTGCGTTCGGCAGTCTTTTCATGGCGAACGTTGCTGTCAATCATATGAAGAAAAACGGCGTCAAGAAATTGGCGTTCATTGGCTACAATGACGCTTACGGCGAAGACTGGTGGAAATCCATCAAAGAATCTGCTGAGAAAAACGGCGTCGAGATCGTTGCGAGCGAACGGTATAATCCGACTGATACATCGGTCACGGCGCAAATTCTCAAAATTGTATCCACAAGCCCCGACGCAGTTCTGATCGGAGCTTCCGGAACACCGGCAGTTCTTCCTCAGGCAGCGCTTCTTGAGCGTGGTTTCAAAGGCCGCGTGTATCAGAACCAAGGCGTGATAAACGCCGACTATTTGAGGTTGGGCGGCAAGACAGTCGAAGGCACCTTCCTTCCGTCTAGCCCTGCCATGGTTTCTAACGATTTGGCTGACTCCAATCCAGCCAAGGCCTCAGCTGCTAGCTATAAAAAACTATACGAAGACAAGTATGGCGCCAATTCGTTGTCCGGCCTCGGCGCTAATGCTTACGACGCCTGGCTGATCATACAGAATGCTGCAGCCGTTGCGGAGAAGTCTGCAAAGCCTGGAACGCCGGAGTTTCGCAAAGCTCTGCGTGATGCGATCGAGGGCGCGAAAGATCTGAAATCCACCGGCGGACTGATCAATATGACCGCTGACGATCATTTTGGGTTCAGCATGGATGCCCCAGTCGTCATTAAAGTTGAAGGCGGCACTTGGGTCCTTGCCAAGTAAGTCCTCCCGAACTTGGCCCTTCGCATCATTGATGCGAAGGGCCACCTTCTCCACTTTGTCTTTGCGAAAACATCAGTACCTAAATATCTGCCGTCCAGCATGAAATATAAGAGATCATGACGACTGAAATATTCGTGCTGCTGGGGCAAGACGGCGTAACAAACGGCGCGATTTACGTGCTGTTGGCGCTCTCGTTGGTTTTGGTTTATTCGGTCACTCGCATCGTGTTCGTCCCGCAGGGCGAGTTCGTAACATTTGGTGCTATGACATTGGCGAGTATCCAATTTGGCGTGCTGCCAGGAACGCTTTGGATCCTCGCCGGTCTCTGTCTGATTGTTGCATTGATGGAATTGGTCGCGATCGCGAGATCAAGGCAGTTTGGTAAGTTGCCGAGTGTGATTGGTGGCTATTTGCTGGCACCGGCGTTACTGGCCGGCCTTTGCATATTCCTGCCTCTCAAAAACCTTCCGCTCATCTTGCAAATGTTCATGACGATTGTCCTTGTCGTCCCAATCGGACCGTTGGTGTATCGGGTGTTTTTTCAACCGCTGGCGGGGGCCTCGATACTTGTTCTTCTTATTGCTGCAGTAGCTGTTCACCTCGCGATGGTTGGGCTGGCGCTTCTTGCATTTGGAGCGGAGGGGGTTCGTACCGAGGCCTTCTCAAGCGGCCATTTGCAGCTCGGCTGGGTAAACATGTCGGGGCAGGCGCTGTGGGTCACTGCTTCGAGCGTTGGACTTATTCTGCTGCTCTACATCTTTTTTGAACACACTATGCTCGGGAAGGCTCTTCGAGCCACGGCAGCCAACCGTATCGGCGCGAGGATTGTTGGAATTCGTACCAGGTTATCCGGAACTATCTGTTTTGCTCTTGCTGCAGCAATAGGTACGATTTCTGGAATTCTGATCTCTCCCATTACTACGATCTATTACAATTCAGGCCTGCTACTTGCCTTGAAGGGTTTCGTCGGCGCGATCGTCGGCGGCTTGATAAGCTATCCGGTTGCCGCTGCTGGCGCGCTGTTTGTTGGCCTGTTAGAGGCGTATGCGTCTTTCGCTGCAAGTGCTTTCAAGGAGGTGATTGTTTTCACGATGATCATTCCGGTCTTGCTTTGGCGATCTCTATCCACTTTTCACATTGAAGAGGTGGAAGAGGAATGAGCAAGAAATCCGCTATTGCCGGAATGTTGATTTTGCTGTTCGCGCTGATCCCAATCGTCCTGCCCAAATTCTATGTGATCCAGTTTAACTACATCGGTCTGTCGAGCATCGTTGTTCTTGGACTTGTGTTGATTACGGGAATCGCCGGGCTTACGTCGTTCGGCCAAGCCGCATTCGTCGGCCTCAGCGCTTATGCTACAGCCTATTTGACCACTGAGTATTCGGTCTCCCCATGGGCCGGCTTGTTGGTGGGCTTGGCGCTAGCGGGATCCACTGCCTTCGCGATAGGATCGGTCACGCTTCGGCTTTCGGGGCATTATCTACCTTTGAGTACGATTGCTTGGAGCATCAGCCTTTTCTATCTTTTTGGAAACGTTGAAAGTCTTGGAGGCCATACGGGCATTTCAGGAATTCCCTCCATTAACTTTTTCGGCAACACAATTGAGTCGCCAGCAAGCTTCTATGTGCTGATCTGGGGCACAGTTCTCGCGCTGATCATCGTCCTGCGAAATTTGCTGGATTCCCGCCAAGGTCGAGCAATTCGTGCCCTGAAGACCGCCGCATTGATGGCTGAAAGCGCGGGCGTCGATACGAGTCGATTGAAAACCGTAATATTTGTGTACGCTGCGATTTTTGCCGCACTCTCTGGGTGGCTCTACGCCCACCTTTTGCGATTTGTGAATCCTACGCCGTTCGGACTTGATGCAAGCATCGAGTATCTTTTTATGGCGGTCATTGGAGGTGCAAATTACTTATGGGGCGCGATAGTCGGCGCAAGTGTTCTGACGCTTCTTAAGCAATGGCTTCAGGATCTGCTTCCGCAAATTTTAGGTCGTTCCGGAAACTTTGAAACGATTATTTTCGGAATCTTCGTAGCGGTATTGTTGCAATTCACGCGAGTGGGAATTGCGGGGTTCATTTCTAAATGGCTGCCTGTCTCAGCAAAGGCGACACGGTCAATGGCCGCTGTCCCGCTTGCCCGGCGTGCCAAAGCAAATCCGGGCGAAGTTATTCTTGAAGTCAATTCGGTCACCAAGACATTTGGGGGATTGATTGCGATCGATGGTCCGTCATTTCATATCTGCACTGGCGAGATATTGGGTTTGATCGGTCCAAATGGTGCCGGCAAAAGCACGATGTTCAATGTCATCACAGGAATACTTTCGCCCACAAGCGGCCAAGTTTATTTTCGTGGAAACAGAATTGACAATATGCCAACGCGCGACATCGCCCGGCTGGGATTGGCTCAGACGTTTCAGCATGTTCAGATTGTCAAAAAAATGAGCGTCCTTGAGAACGTGATGATCGGCGCGTACCTACGTGGCGATAGCAACATTGTGCAGTCGTCGCTCCGGCTAAACCTTCAAGAGGAAGACAGTTTGTATGCTGAGGCAATGACGCAGCTGCGCCGCGTTGGTTTATCGGACGTCGCGTTCATGGCTGCGGGCAGTATCTCTTTGGGTCAACAAAGAATCCTGGAGATCGCACGAGCACTTTGTGCTGATCCGACGCTTCTCTTGCTCGACGAACCTGCTGCCGGCCTCCGCTACCAGGAAAAAATGGCTCTTGCGCAATTGCTTGACAAGTTGCGGGAGGAGGGGATGAGTATCTTGTTGGTTGAGCACGACATGGATTTTGTAATGGGATTAGTCGACCGACTTGTCGTGATGGATTTTGGCCAG